>JASFVD010000209.1:0-5169 GCA_050050015.1 Anaerolineae bacterium
GGATCGTGTCCAGTCCGGTGCCGCACACCGTCGAGTAGAGGAGCAGACTGTCCAGGGAGAAGAGCCTCTCCACGCTCCGCTGGGCCAGCGTCTGATCCTCCAGCACGGGCAGCATCACACCGGAGAAGCCACACTGGTCGAAGGATGCCGTCTCGATCGCTCGCTTGATCAGCGCCACGGCAAACAAGGTGGCGCTGCCTCCGAAGGCCTCCACGCCCAGCAGCTCGATGGCGTGCCCGATGCTGCGCTCGATCTCTGGAAAGGGTGCCAGCGTAAAGTCAATGCCGCCGAAGTCAAACTCGGAGCCCGCCTCCAGTGCCTCACAGACCGTTGCGATGGTCTGCGCGGCCCTATCGATGCACTTCGTTAGCACTGTGGCGGCGTCCTCCAGAGTCGCCGCCCCGGAGAAGGCCTCCACCGCCAGGTCCGCCGCCTCCGTGGCGACGGAGAAGCGTGTCCTCCCTCCCCCGTGATAGGAGACGGGGAAGAAGGGTGAGCCCGGCCCGCAGTTCGACAGGATGGCAAGCCGCAGATTGCCGAAGCCATCCGGCGTCGAGTGCGCTATCTCGCTCACCACCTCGGCCGACCTGCTGATGGCCTCCAGATTGATTCCCGCTCCCGGGTCCGCCACCAGCACCGAGGCGAAGCCTGCCTCCGTCCTGCGGATCACCTCGGGGATCTCCCCTATGAAGTCCACATCCGCGTCGGGTTCTGTGGCCAACACGGGTCCGATGGAGCAGTAGTCGATGCCGTTGGCCTCGCACGCCGCCTCCAGGGCCTCGGCGAAAGGCGCGGCAGCACGGGGCCCTTCGTCCTGCAGTACAGTGGGGAACGGCTGCGTCGCCAGCCGCACGGTCTGAACCTCGAGCCCCGCCTCCTGGAAACGGATACGGGCCTCTTCCTGGAATGCTCCCAAGGCCCGAAAGAGATCAGGGTCCAGGGGATAGGTAGCGTCAATGCCGAGGGTCACGGAGCGGATGCGCATGGAACCTCCTGAAGATGGGAATCCAGAGTCGTTGGAGCACGATCATACCAGCAAAGGCCAGCTCCAACAAGCGCCCGGTACGGATCTGGGGGCAAGGGCTCGCGTGACCTCGGCTGTAGCAAGGGTAAGGAACGTGATTCCTGTCTCCGAACGCCGCCAGTGACGGTGCGCCCGAGCACGCGGGACGAACGGACACCCTCCACAGCACATCTCTCACTCGCCGCGTGGAAGGAGGAGCGAGCGGAGCTTGACTGGTCGTCCGTGAGGCAAAATCGAAGGCGGGCAATGCGCCCGCCTGGAGGCTTCGCCAATGCGAAGAAGCGTGAAGCGGATGTCCAGAGGCCGTCGTTCAGAGGGGGATCGTCTTAATCGCGTCTATGTGGTGCACGACTGAGCGCCCAAGATCACCAGGACCTCGTCCTGCGCCACCTGCTGTCCCTCGGATGAGCGAACGTCTCGCACAACGCCCTCTCTCGGCGCCCGCAGTTCCAGGTTCATCTTCATCGACTCGAGAACGGCCACGACCTGATCCTCGTCAACGCAGTCGCCCTCGTCAACGCGCAGCTCAACCAGCAGCCCGGGAAGCGGCGCCCTCATCTCGACGTGCGGTAGAGGCCCTCTTTTCGCCTCCACCCCGACCTTCGCGCCCGCCGGGCGCCCGTTTCCTGGCATGCCATCGCCTCGGTGGAGCCGCGTGCGGTACGGCCGACCTCCGATCGTCAGCCACTGATGTCCGTCTTGGTCGTCGCCAACGTCGATCTCATAGGACCGGTGATCCATGAGGAGCGAGTACTCCCCGTTTCCGCCTACGTGTTGCAGATCGACCTCGTACGCCTCCTGATTGACCCATGCCCGGCCCTCGGGTCCGATCTCGATCTCGAACACGTCCCCATCCACTGTGACCGTGTATTTCATCAGCGTTCTCCCGACCAACTCCTGACGGACGGGGCCCGTTTAGCCCCAGCGCTTCATGAGATCCCAGCGTCCCAGCATCTTCCAGCGGCTAACCCGGTCAGCGCCGGACACCCCCCTCCGTGTCCGATGATCGAGCAATGCCGCCGTCACCGCGGCCGCCATGCGTCGGTCGGCATCGGACTCCCAGCTGCCGGTCGATTCACGCTCCGCCTCATCCGACGTCCCTCGCAGCTTCTCCTCGACGAACCCTGTGTGGAATTGGCCACCCAGGAAGCGCGTGCTGTCCATCAGAGCCCGGTAGAGCCTCAGCGTCGTCGTCACGCCCCCAATGTGATACTCCTCCAGCGCCCGACGCATCCGCACGATGGCCACCGCCCTCGTCTCTCCCCACGCAATCAGCTTGGCCAGCAGCGAGTCGTAGTACGGCGTCACAGTCATTCCCTCGCTGATTCCGCTGTCGACCCGAACGCCCGGTCCGGCCGGCTCTCGCACGCCCGTGATGCGCCCCACGCTCGGCGCAAAGCCGCGGTTTGGATCCTCGGCAAGGATCCGGCACTCCACTGCCCACGCCCGGATCGAAATGTCCTCCTGGACGTAACGGAGCTCACGGCCGGCGGCGATGCGCAGCTGCTCCTTGACGATGTCCACGCCGGTGACAGCCTCCGTCACCGTGTGCTCCACCTGCAGCCGCGGATTCACCTCCATGAACGTGAACTGCTCCTCGTCGTCCAGCAGAAACTCCACGGTGCCCGCACTGAGGTAGCCGACGGCCTGGCCGATCTGCACGGCGGCCCGGTGGATTCGCCGCCGTAGTCCATCGTCCAACGCCCGCGACGGGGCTTCCTCAATGAGCTTCTGATGCCGGCGCTGAATCGAGCATTCGCGCTCGCCCAGGTGCACGACGTGCCCCTGCCCATCTCCCAGCAACTGGACCTCGATGTGGCGCGCGTCCTCGACCAGACGCTCCAGGTAGACGCCGTCGTCCCCGAAAGCGGCGTGCGCCTCCTGTCTGGCACGCGGAATCGCCTCCTCAAGCTGCATTCGCGAGTAGGCAGCTCTGATGCCCATCCCGCCGCCGCCCGCCACCGCCTTCAGCATCACCGGGTAACCCATCCGGTCTGCCGCTGACAGCAAATCCTCATCGTCCAGATCAGAAGGCGAACCGCCCACCACGGGGATACCCAGATCGCGGGCCACGTCCCTGGCGGCAGGTTTGTCGCCCAGCAACCTCATCGTCTCCGCTCGCGGTCCAACGAATGTCAGGCCTGCATCGACACAGTCCTCGGCGAACGCCGCCGACTCCGCCAGGAACCCGTAGCCTGGGTGCACGAGCTGAGCGCATGACCTCAGCGCCACGTCGACTATGCGATCCCCGCGCAGATAGCTTTCGCTCGCTTGAGGCGGCCCGACGCAGTAGGCCTCATCCGCGTACCTTACGTGAGGGGCATCCCGGTCGGCCTCCGAGAAGACGGCGACCGTCTCCAACCCCAGCTCTCGACAGGTGCGCAGCACGCGCACCGCGATCTCGCCCCGATTGGCCACCAAGACTTTATCAGGCATCCGGTGCCGCCTTCGACGTGCCGCTCGCAATCACACTGTCCAATGATACCACGGTGACCCTCTCAGAACCTACCGGTGGTCCGCCAATCGCTCCCGGCTGCCCGGCGCGGACGATCCCCACGTCATGACGCGCGCCTGCGTCGTGGCTGAGGTCGTATCCCGCTCTTGAGACCGGCAAGCAGCGTGGGACCAGCCCGTCCGGCTACAACGGAATGCTGCCGTGCTTCCTCGCCGGTCGCTGCACCCGCTTGTCCAGAAGCATCTCCAGCCCTCGTATGACCCGCGGACGGGTCTCTCGGGGCGCAATGACGTCGTCGAGGTACCCGCGCCTCGCCGCCACGTACGGATGAGCAAGCTCGTCTCGATACTCCTTCACCAGCTTCTGCCGCAGGGCCTCAGGATCGTCTGCGTCCCTCAGCTCTCGGCGGAAGATGATGTTCACCGCCCCCTGCGGCCCCATCACGGCGATTTCCGCCCCTGGCCACGCCAGGCACAGATCTCCCCGCAGTGCCTTGGAGCTCATGACGATATACGCACCACCATACGCCTTCCGCGTGATGACGGAAATCTTGGGCACACTGGCCTCGGCGTAGGCATATATCATCTTCGCCCCGTGCCGGATGATGCCGCCGTGCTCCTGCTCTAGGCCGGGTAGGAAACCGGGCGTGTCCACCAGTGTCAGCAGCGGGACGTTGAATGCGTCGCAGAAACGGATGAATCGCGCTCCCTTGTCCGCCGCGTCAATGTCGAGCACCCCGGCAAGCACGGGCGGCTGCTGCGCCAAAACGCCCACCACGTGGCCGCCCATGCGGGCAAACCCGACGATCAAGTTCGCCGCATACCGTTCATGCACCTGGAGAAAAGCCCCTCCATCCACGATGCGCTCGATGATCTCCTCCATGTCGTATGGCTCCGAGGGATCCTCGGGAACCATGGTATCCAGCGCCTCATCCATCCTCTCTGGTGGGTCGACCGGCGGGACATATGGTGGATCCTCAGCATTGTTCGACGGCAGGTAGGAAAGCAGCTCGCGCACCAACTGGAACGTCTCGGCCTCGCCGGACGCCGCGAAATGAGCCACACCGCTCCGCCGGGAGTGGACCTCTGCTCCGCCCAGTTCTTCCGCGGTGACCTCCTCCTGCGTCACCGACCGAATGACGTCGGGCCCGGTGATGAACATCCGTCCCGTCCCCTCGACCATGAAGACGAAATCGGTGAGGGCCGGGGAGTAGACAGCCCCGCCGGCACAGGGTCCGGCGATAACGGATATCTGCGGCACAACACCGGAGGCCAGCGTGTTGCGGTAGAAGATCTCCCCATAGGCATTCAGGGAATCCACGCCTTCCTGGATCCGTGCCCCGCCGGAGTCGTTGATGCCGATCACCGGCGCTCCGTTCTCGAGGGCGAGATCGAGCACCTTGCACACTTTCTGCCCGTGCACCTCTCCCACCGAGCCGCCCAGGACAGTGAAGTCCTGGGAGAAGACGTAGACTCTCTGTCCTCCTATCGCGCCCCAGCCGGTCACCACGCTGTCGCCGGGCGTTCTCCGATCCTCCAGTCCGAATCCTGTCGCCCGATGGGTGACGAAGGGATCCAGCTCGTGAAACGTGTCGGAATCCAGGAGAGCGTCGATGCGCTCTCGAGCCGTCAGCTTTCCCTTGTCGTGCTGCCGCTCAATGCGGCGCTCTCCGCCGCCAAGGCAGGCCTCC
>JASFVD010000210.1:0-5156 GCA_050050015.1 Anaerolineae bacterium
GCCCACCTGGTGGACGGCGGTCCTCCGCCCTCGGGTCAAGAGGTCTGGCCCGGCGACCTCGTGGAAGCACGCGTGGACCTGGTGCTCGCCAACGATATTACGGCGCCGATCGCTATCCAGGAGTTCAGGAGGCTGGGCGAGGAGGCCGGCGGAGGCGAGACACGGTCGTTCGGGCGGGTCTTCGACACCGAGCGGGTGGTGCTGGTCGCTGATCACTTCACACCCAATAAGGACATCCAATCCGCCGAGCAGTGCCGAGCGGTGCGCCTATTCGCGCAGGCGCAGGGCCTGACCCACCATTTCGACGGGGGGCGCGCGGGAATCGAGCACGTGCTGCTGCCGGAACAGGGCCTGGTGGCGCCAGGGGAGCTCGTGGTCGGTGCCGATTCTCACACCTGCACGTACGGGGCGCTGGGCGCGTTTGCCACCGGCATGGGCTCGACGGACATCGCGGTGGCCATGGCGACAGGGCGCGTCTGGCTTCGTGTGCCGGAGACGATGCGCCTGGTGTACCACGGGGAGCTGCGGCCCTGGGTAGGAGGGAAGGATCTGATCCTGCACACAATAGGCAAAGTCGGTGTCAGTGGTGCAGTCTACAAGGCGCTGGAGTTTGCTGGTCCCGTGGTCGACGCGCTCTCGATGGCGAGCCGTTTCACCATGGCGAATATGGCGATCGAGGCCGGCGCGAAGGCAGGCCTCTTCCTCGTCGATAGAACGACGCGGGAGTATCTGGATCGCCGCGTGTCGCGGGACTACACGGCCTACGACGCAGACGCCGACGCGACCTATGACGAGGTCCTCGAGATCGGTGTGACGAACCTGGAGCCACAGGTAGCCTTGCCGCACCTGCCAGAGAACGTGCGGCCGGTGAGCGAGGTGGGGGACGTCAGCGTCGACCAGGTCGTCATCGGATCCTGCACCAACGGGCGGCTGGAGGATCTGCGCGTCGCGGCCGACGTGCTGCGCGGGAAGCGGGTACGTTCCAGCGTGCGCTGCATCGTGATCCCCGGGACGCCTCAGGTCTACCTGGAGGCCCTTCGCGAGGGACTGGTCGAGACCTTCGTCGAGGCCGGCGCCGTGGTGAGCGCGCCCACGTGCGGCCCATGCCTCGGCGGCCACATGGGGGTCCTGGCGGCAGGGGAGCGGGCTGTTAGCACCACCAACAGGAACTTCCGCGGCCGGATGGGCGACCCGGCGAGCGAGGTGTACCTGGCGGGTCCGGCCGTCGCTGCGGCGAGTGCGGTGACCGGTAGGATCGCGCATCCTGATGAAGCGTAGGCGACAGAGTCGCGTGGAGGCGAGAGTGGTGTCCCTGCGTCGCGGAAACAGGTCACAAGGTGCGGCATTGAAGAGCATTCCAATGTGGGAGGGCGCATGGCCAATCGGGAGGAGACCGAAGTGATCGAGGGCAAGGCCTGGACGTGCGGCGACAACGTGGACACCGACGCGATCATCCCCGCGCGCTACCTGAATCTCTCCACGGAGAAGGGGCTGGCGCCGCACTGCATGGAGGACCTGGATCCAACGTTCGCGGCGCGCGCCATGTCAGGAGACGGCGGGCCGCTGGTGATCGTCGCCGGCGAGAACTTCGGCTGTGGCTCGTCCCGCGAGCACGCGCCGTTGGCGATCAAGGGAGCCGGTGTCTCGTGCGTCGTGGCCAGGAGCTTCGCTCGCATCTTCTACCGGAACGCCATCAACATTGGCTTGCCCATTCTCACGTGCACGGAGGCGGTGGAGGACACCTCGGCGGGCGATCGACTGCGAATCGATCTGCGCGCCGGCACCATTACGAATCTGGGTGCGGAACGGACGTACGAGACGCACCCACTCCCCGGCTTCATCATGGATATCATCGCCGCCGGGGGACTGGTGCCGTCCACGATAGAGCGGGGGAGCTGAGGCACAGCGGCGAAGCACTGTCGGTATGGGCTCTCCCACACCGGAGGATGGGAGGAGAGGGTGGAGGAACCACACGTAGCGCTCTACGATACCACGTTGCGGGACGGAACTCAGGGAGAGGGTATCTCTCTGTCGGTGGATGACAAGCTGAGGATCACCAGCCTTCTGGACCAGCTCGGCGTGCATTACGTCGAGGGTGGATGGCCCGGCTCGAACCCGAAGGCCGTCGAGTACTTTCGGCGCGTCAAGGACATCGAGCTTGAGCAGGCTCGTGTGGCTGCCTTTGGGAGCACGTGCCGCGCGGGGTCCAGGCCTGAGGAAGACGCTAACGTGCAGGCGCTGCTGGATGCGCATGCGCCAGTGGTCACGATGGTGGGCAAGAGCTCGATGCTCCACGTGCGGGACGTGCTGCGCACCACGGCGGAGGAGAACCTGCGCATGATCCGGGAGAGTGCGGCGCACGTCAAGCGACACGATCGCGAGCTGATCTACGACGCCGAGCACTTCTTCGATGGCTATAGGGCGGATCCGGGCTACGCGTTGGACACGCTGCGGGCGGCCGCCGAGGGCGGTGCGGACGTGCTCGTCCTGTGCGACACCAACGGCGGATCGATGCCGTGGGTGATCAAAGAGATCACGCGGGAGGTGGGAGCGCGCTTCTCCGGGATCGCGGTCGGTATTCACGCCCACGACGACGGAGATCTGGCGGTGGCGAACAGCCTTGCCGCGGTACGAGCGGGCGCCAGGCACGTCCAGGGCACCGTGAACGGCTACGGCGAGCGGTGCGGCAATGCTGACCTCTGCTCGCTGATTCCCAATCTGACGTTGAAGATGGGCATGGATCCCGGCCCGGCGACTCGCGAGGGCTTGGAGCGCCTGACGCCCACGGCCCGCGCGATTGCCTCCATTGCCAACCAGACGTCGCGCTGTGACGCGGCCTATGTGGGGCGAAGCGCCTTCGCTCACAAGGGCGGCATCCACGTCTCGGCGATGCAGCGCAACCCGGAGAGCTATCAGCACATCGACCCGGTCCTGGTCGGCAACCGATCGCGCGTGCTCGTTTCGGAGCTGTCCGGTCGCGGCAACCTGCGTAGCAAGGCTGAGGAGCTGGGCATTCGCCACGAGGCGCTGCAGGATCTGCCCGGGGTGCTGCGGACGCTCAAGCAGCTGGAGCATCGGGGGTTCAGCTTTGAGGGGGCCGAAGGCTCGGTGGCGATGCTCCTCCAGCGGGCCGAGCCGACGTACGAGGCGCCGTTCGAGATGCTTGACTTCATGGTCGTGGTGGAGCACCGGGAGGGGCGCGGCCTTTTCGCCGAGGCGACTATCAAGGTGCGCGTGGGCGAGGAGGAGTTCCATACGGTAGCCGAAGGGAATGGCCCGGTCAACGCGCTCGACGGGGCGCTCCGTAAGGCGCTGGTGCCGCGATATCCGCACCTCGCCGAGTTCGATCTGGCTGACTACAAGGTGCACATCCTCGACGGCGACCGAGGCACTGCAGCGACGACGCGCGTGCTGATCGACATGCAGAACGAGACGGGCCGCTGGACCACGGTTGGCGCATCCGCGAATATCATCGAGGCGAGTTGGCTGGCGCTGGCGGATGCAGTAGAATATGGGTTGACGGCAGCAGACGCGTGCAGCGGAGTGGAGGAGGGAGGGTGGACGTCCGGATCGTAGCCTTGCCCGGCGACGGGATTGGGCCTGAGGTGGTCGCCGAGGGCATCAGAGTCCTGCGGCGTGTAGCCGCTCGGTTCGGACACTGCGTCGCTCTCGAGGAGCGCTTGATCGGGGGCTGCGCCATCGACGTCACGGGCGATCCACTGCCCGAGGAGACGCTGCAGGCTTGCCGCGGGGCTGACGCTGTGCTCATGGGGGGCGTTGGGGGGGCCAAGTGGTCCGACCCGGAGGCGGACGTGCGGCCGGAGCAAGGGCTGCTGGGGCTGCGCCAGAGCCTGGGGCTCTTCGCCAACCTGCGCCCCGTCCACGTCTATCCGGCGCTGGTGGACGCGTCCCCGCTCCGTCCGGAGCTCCTTGAGGGGGTGGATCTGGTCGTCGTGCGCGAGCTGACCGGTGGCATCTACTTCGGCGAGCGGCACGAGGTGGGGGCCGACGATGGCGCGGCGTACGGTCCCCTAGTGGCGTACGACACCATGATCTATCACGCTGACGAGGTGGAGCGCATCGCGCACCGGGCCTTTCGCCTGGCGCGGGAGCGGCGCGGGCTCGTCACGTCCGTCGACAAAGCGAACGTGCTTGCCTCCTCCCGCCTGTGGCGGCGAGTGGTGACCGACGTGGCGCAGGCGTACCCCGACGTGACGCTGGAGCACGTGCTGGTCGACGCTGCGGCCATGCGCCTTCTGCGTAGCCCCTCGCACTTCGACGTCATCCTGACGACCAACATGTTTGGCGACATTCTCACGGACGAGGCCTCGATGCTGGCGGGGTCGATGGGCCTTCTCCCTTCCGCGTCGCTGTCGACGGGGCGCTTCGGCGTCTACGAGCCGATCCACGGGAGTGCGCCGGACATTGCCGGTGGGGGGATCGCGAACCCGCTCGCCACCATCTTGAGCGTGGCGATGCTCCTGCGCCATTCGGTGGGTTTGGAGGACGAAGCCGTGGCGGTGGAGGAGGCGGTGGAGGCCGTTCTGGAGGATGGCCTGCGGACGCCGGACATTGCCGGGCCCGACGCGGAGACGGTAGGCACGAAGGCGATGGGAGATGCAGTGGTGGCTCGCCTGTGAGGGGGCTCGATGGGTAGCGGAGGAAGGGATATGCGAAGCGACAGAGCGAAACAGGGACTGGAACGGGCTCCTCACCGGAGCCTTTTCTATGCCACTGGCCTGACGCCCGAGGAGCTGGACCGGCCGCTGATCGGGGTGGTCAACGCCTACAACGAGGTAGTGCCGGGTCACGCTCACCTGGATCGCGTCGCGGAGGCGGTCAAGGCGGGCGTGCGGAGCGCCGGCGGCACGCCGCTGGCCTTCAACACCATCGGCGTCTGTGACGGCATTGCGATGGGGCATCTGGGGATGCGCTTCTCGCTGCCGAGCCGCGAGTTGATCGCCGATTCCGTCGAGGTGATGGCACTGGGCCACGCGTTCGACGGTTTGGTGTTCATCCCCAACTGCGACAAGATTGTGCCGGGGATGCTGATGGCCGCCGCGCGGGTGAATATCCCCGCCATCTTCGTCAGCGGCGGGCCGATGATGGCCGGAAGGTACCGAGGCGAGGACGTGGATGTGAAGACGATGTTCGAG
>JASFVD010000211.1:0-5135 GCA_050050015.1 Anaerolineae bacterium
CGTGACTGTGCCAAGGCGCGAGCGAAGTCGCTGGGTGCCGGCTGAGAGGTCTGGGGGTGGATCGGATCCCGAGTCAGACGGTCGTAGAAGGTGGGATTGTCGATGTCCTGACCATCACGCAGGTCCTCGTCGCCCCAGATTACATAGAGGGGCACGACGACGATTTGGTGCTTTTCGACCAGGTCCGGCGGAATGTCACAGCCACTGTCGGTCAGAATGGCTACACTGTTCACGATGGACTCCTCATCCTCTCAACATCATGAACACTGAACTTCGAACTTCGGTGCGTGCCCTATGCATCCTACACGGTCGCACCGTGCAACGCGGGGCTGCCATCCCGCCGCTGTCGGCCTTCCGGGTGGATGTGTGCCAGCAGTTGACACACCTGGAAAACGTGCTATAGTCTTCGTTAGGTAAGAGGAAGTAGGTTTTGGCCAGAACACAAGGACTGCCCAGACTTGCGGAGACTGGGCGGTCCCTTCTTTTGCCTCTTCCCACTTCACTCGAGAATAGATATAACAAGGAGCATAGGGTAGCAAGATGACAGAAAGAGAACGAGGAACCGTTAAGTGGTTCAACGACAGCAAGGGTTTCGGCTTCATCTCGCGTGAGGCTGGAGAGGACGTTTTTGTCCACCATTCGGACATCGAAAGCGCCGGGTTCCGCTCGCTGAGGGAGAACCAGCAGGTCGAGTTCAGTGTCCAAGAGGGGCCCAAGGGGCTCCGCGCCGTCGGCGTCAAGGCTATCTAGCGAGGCGTAGGACGGCACAGGAAGCCTGGTCAACGTAGTTGATCAGGGCGAAAACCGCACGGCTTCTCCGCAGGCCGGGCGGTTTTTTTCGTGCGTGGGCGAACCGAATCTGCCAAGACTGGGGCCGATCCAAGCGACCCTGTGCCATTGGTGCAGCCGAGGGAGGATGTATCGCGTGATTCCCTAAGCGGATGTGGAGCCGTCGGACAGCGGACGCGCGGGCAGGTCGCAAGCCGGACGCTCCGACGTATGTAGGTCCTCTGTAATACCCAACGCCTCGAACGGTCCGCCCGTCGCTCCAGAAGCGATAGTGCCGGGGCCAGTCTCCTGGCGGACGATGGCCAGCTGATCAGAACGCCCCCCACTTCGAGCCTCAAGCTCTCGAACAACCGCGCAGCTTCAAGTCTCAGCACCTCGCCTCGGGGCACTCCGCGGCTGTCTCCTTGTTTGGAAGGTACGCACCACCGGGTACTCATGGTCGACTCCGGCGGACAGCTGTCTGTCCTAGGTGGCTCGACAACCGCACGTAGCCAGGTCTGTCTGAAGCTTCCTCTGCCGTCACGGCGGAAACTCTCGCTGTTCATACTCCTGCAACAAGCCTCAGAGTCTGTCGGTGGGCTAATTGCCCGCCATCTTTGGACATGTGACCGATGGATTCTCCTAGACGTACTGCCTCATGACGATCTCATGACGGTCGCGTGGTAGACTGCGCAGGAATCATCCAGTCAGGTGAGTCTGGCGGCGCTCGGTTGATCGATTGTCCTGCAGAGCTGTCTCTTGACGATCTCATGACGGTGGGATGATATCATTCCGTTGAGAGGGTAACCACCGAGGGGAATGTGCGATGGGAGGGGGACTTGACCGCGCCGATTGATTCTGAGCTGCCGCGCCACCACGCCTACGTCCTGCGCCTTTGGGAGACGAGAAGCCTTCCGCCCGATCCGACCTCACAATGGCGGTTTAGTCTGGAGGACCTGCGCGGACCGGGTGACCACAAGTTTGGGGACCTGAAATCCCTTACGGCATTCCTAGAAAAGGTGACCGGTCAGGGGACGAAACTGGATCCTGGCGATGAGACACGAGTTGAAGATGCTCTGCCCGAGGCTGAATCCATGGAAACGGAGGGGGATGTGGTGATAGCCTTCAACCCTGCCGAAACGCTGATCCTGCTCGTCGAGGAGGACCAAGCTATTCGTCGCTCGGTCAGTCTGTGGCTGAGGAGGACGCTTCCCGACGCAACTGTGGTGGGTGCCGACAGCGATGAGAGCGCAGAGGCGCTCGCCCGGTCCCGGTCTCCTGACGTCATTCTGGTCGACGTTGCGCCGCCTAAGGAGGACGGCACGGAGACGGTGAGGCGGCTTCACGCGTCCGCTCCGTCTGCCCGCATTGTCGCCTTGACGATGGAGGAGCCCAAGGCGCGCCGGGACGCCCTGATGGCCGCAGGAGCCAATACGTGCATCAGGATCTGGGAGCTGCGGAGAGAGTTAGTGTCCGAACTCAACGAACTTCTGACCAGTGGGCGGGAGGACCTGGCGACCGGCACGACAGTGGTCTGCATTGAGGACGAGATCGACATGCTGAGCCTGATCAAGTTCACGCTGGAACGTCACGATATCAACCTGGTCACGGCTATGGGTGGTGAGGAGGGACTTCAGGCAGTGCGACAGACGAATCCAGACCTGGTGCTGCTCGACCTGATGATGCCCGGCGTCGATGGCGTTGAGGTCTACGAGACGCTGCGGCAGCACGAGGAGACCAAGGACATCCCCGTGATCGTACTGACGGTGCTCGACCCTGGCTGGGTAGAAAACCGCGGGATGGACCTGACGGGGATTGCGGACTATGTGACGAAGCCGTTCGCGCCGCAGGATCTGGCGGATCGCGTCGGAAAGGCGCTGAAGGTCGTGGCTTGAGGACCGACCGTCGCGAGGCCGGCCTAGTCTTGGGGAGACCTGGTCTCCCCCTGCCAGCTACCGATGTTGCGCGCGGAATCCGCGCGAAGAGGGAGGTCATACCACCGGCCAAGGTAGAGCAGCGTGGTACGAGGTACATGGAATCATAGGATTATCCGACGGATGATGCCATGATGCGATACCAGTTGCCGAAAGTGAGGAGGGTAGAAAGATGAGATGTCGGAAACCAGCAATCCGCCGCACCATGTTGGTCGCCGCCCTGCTGCTCGGGCTTGCCGTCGCGGCGTTTGCCCTGGCAGCGATCGATGCGGCTGCCATGCCGATTGAGGACGAGGGGACAATGTCTTCGGGCCAAGCCGGCCCCGAGGCGTCGGCCGAACTCTCGTTCACAGACGCTACACTCGCGGAACCCGTCGTGGACGGCCTTCTCGACCAGGCGTACATCTTCGTGAAATACTACACGATGACGGAGGGCAGTCAGGACGGAGCGGATTTCCTGGCTCCAGGCTCGCTGTACTCCGCCGAGGGAGTGACGGAGTGCTATTGGGCCTTCGTCGTGGACCGGGGGTTCAACAGCAACGTCTACGCCGACAATGATCAAGGCTACCTGGACCAGGATGGGTGGGCTGGGCATGGTCACACGTTCAAGTCTCTGGAGCGGAGCGATCACGCCGAGTTCAACGTGACGTACAATAACACCACTTTCAATATCCCCTGGATAGACTACATCAACGCGGAGACGAATGGGCCTGCGTATACGCACGAGTACGCCTCCGGTGAGCAAACCGACAGCTTCGGGTCTGGCATCCTGTCGCCACCGCTCAGTGCTGCAGCCACATCTCTCCACTGGAACCTGCTAAACTCCAACTGGGATGGCGGCGTCTGGGGCGATGAGCTGGTGCATACGCCGCCCTACACGTACAACTGGACCGGGAACTACTGGGAATGGAACTTGATCTACGAGTTCTCCATTCCGAGAGCCATGATGGGTGGGCAGTGCGGTCTGGTCGAGCAGGCTGGCGCTCACAACTCACCCAGCAAGCAGCTGCAGGACATGGGCTTCATTGGGGATAAAGTCTGGGAGGATCTGGACGAGGATGGCATCCAGGATCCGGACGAGCCCGGCGTCAGCGGTGTGCTTGTATACCTCATCGACGCGGACGATGGTACGATCATCCGGACGACCCAGACGAATCCAGAGGGGTGGTACATCTTCAACAACTTGCCAGGCGGCAACTACATTGTCGAGTTCGTCCTTCCCGACGGGTACCAGTTCACGGCCCAAGATCAGGGCGATGATGACGCCGCCGACAGCGATGCCGATCCAACAACCGGACGCACAGAAACCATCGTGCTGGCTCCCGGGACGGCGCAGATGACGTGGGACGCCGGGATCTACCCGCTGGGGGCAAGCATCGATATTGAGAAGTACGTCTCCGTCGACGGAGGGCAGACGTGGCACGACGCCGACGATCCCACGGGCCCCTATGCCAAGGTCGGCAGCGACGTCACATTCCGGTTCGTGGTCAGCAACACGGGCTACGTGACGCTGACGGATGTCGATCTCAGCGACTCTATCTTCGATCTCTCTGGCTGCAGCGTCACGAGTCCACTTCCGCCTGCCGGTTCCTTCGAATGCATCGTCGGGCCGGTGAGCGCCATGCTCGGGCAGCATGAGAACACAGCCACCGCCTCCGGAATCTACAACGCCGAGCCGTATACTGACAGTGACCCCGCCCATTATCTAGGGTTGGATGTCCGCCTCGACCTCGAGCCGGAGGAGGACGTAAACGCGGTTGGCGACGACCACGTATTCACGGCCACGCTGGAGATGAACGATGGCACCGGGTGGACGGCACTCTCGGGTGAGCAGATCGACTTCACCAGGTCAGGCGTGGGAACCCTGAGCGCGGGTATGTGCACCACGGATGGCTCAGGTCAGTGCAACGTGACGCTTAGTTCTGACGTCGCCGGCACGACGCTGGTCACCGCCACCTTCGACGGCGTCGTCAGTACAGTGTCGTTCACGGTCTCTGACGGAGCCAGCAAGGACTGGCTGGACGTCCGGCTGGACCTGTACCCGCCCGAGGACGTCAACGCTGTTGGGGATGAGCACGTGTTCACCGCGACGCTAGAGATGAACGATGGCACGGGGTGGACGGCGCTCGCGGGTGAGCAGATTGACTTCACCAAGTCGGGCGTGGGAACTCTGAGCGCGGCCGCGTGCACCACGGACGGCTCGGGTCAATGCAACGTGACGCTCAGTTCTGACGTCGCCGGCACGACTCAGGTCACCGCCACGTTCGATGGTTTGGTGGAGGGCCTGTCGTTCACGGTCTCCGACGACGCGGAGAAGATGTGGATCGATGCCTCCATCAGCATCGCCCCGGAGACCGCGACGAACCCCGTGGGGCAAGAGCACATCTTCACCATCACGGTGCTTCAGCACGACGAGAGCGGCACGCAGGCGGT
>JASFVD010000212.1:0-5128 GCA_050050015.1 Anaerolineae bacterium
GGCCAAGGCATTTACTCTCCTGCCTCTCAAGAACCCGGCCTGGCGCGTGAACCTGGCGTCGGCCGTCTTTGGCGCCGCCGCTGTCGTGGTGCTGTACGGCATCCTGCGTCGACTGACGGGCTCGCGGCAGGCGGAGAGATCCGCTCGCGGCGAGGGGGAGGGAGGGGGGGCAGTTCGCGGACGGGGCGCCGACGTTGGAGAGCTCGTCAGCTTCCTGACGGCCATGGCCCTCGCCTTCTCCCCCACGTTCTGGTCGCAGGCCACCGCCGCCGAAGTCTACATGCTTCACAACCTCCTGGTGGCAGTAGCTCTGTGGCTGTTGCTCCCTGAAAGAGTCCCCTCGGCAGGTCTCAGACCCGGGCCGGTCCGGCGCTGGCAAGGGGTCTTCTTCCTCTTGGGACTGAGTTTGACGAACCATCTGACGACGGCGCTGCTCCTTCCGGCTGTGGCGGCGGCCCTGGCCTGGGATCGCCCTCCACTGCGAGCCAAGGACTGGGTGGCGGGCGCCGCCCTGTTTGCTTTGGGCCTGTCTCTGTATCTGTTCATTCCCCTGCGCTGGCCGGCGTTGCACGACGGCGCGTGGATGACGCTCAGGGAGTTCGTGCGGTACGTGACCGGGGGTCAGTTTCACGGTGCGCTGCGCCTCGGCGGCTGGCAGGACCCGACGCGTTGGCGCATCATCGGGCGGCTGATGCTTGAGCCCTTCGGATGGGCGGGACTCACCCTGGCAGCCGTCGGCGTGCTCGGATGGGCCAACCGTCGTCGCCGCGCTCTTCTGGTGGCGGGCGTTACGTACGGGGCCTTCGTCCTGTACGGCCTCGACTACTATGTGGCGGACGTCGCCGTCTTCCTCTTGCCGGCCCATCTCATTCTAGCTGTATGGGTGGGGGCGGGTGCGGCTCTTGTGACGCGCTGGCTGTCTCGGGCCTCTGTGGGGAGGAGCGCCGCATACTTGTGGCGTCCAATCCTGATTGCGCTGCTCGCGCTCGTGCCACTGAGCCAGCTGTGGAGCCACCTGCCGAGAGTCGATCGGAGCGGGGAGCGCAGAGGCTACCTCTGGGGAAGGTACGCCCTGCAGCAGCCGCTGGCCCAAGGCGGGGCGGTGTTGGCGGACACGAAGAAGTTTGCTCCTCTGTACTACCTGCAGCAGGTCGAGGGCGCGCGGCCCGACCTGGACATCGTCCTGCTGGGCACCGAGGAGCTCTACCAGGCGGAGCTGCGGCGCCGATTGGCGGTGGGTCAGGTCGTCTACTTGGCGCGTTATCTGCCTGGGCTGGGCGGCCTCTATCTCCGCTCCGTTGGACCGCTGGCCGAGGTTCGCGGACAGGCGCCGGGCGAAACCGCGGACCCTGAGGGCGTCCTGGCCCGTCTGGGCGACACGATCCAACTCCTGAACACGGAGGTCGAACCGGACCCCCTGGGACGGCCGCTGCGCCACGTGACGCTCAAGTGGCTGGCCGAGACGCCGGTGGACGGCGACTTCGTCGTGCGACTGCGGCTGGTGGACGCACAGGGCAAGGCACGCTGGACCAGCGGCGGCTTGCGGCCGGTGAACGGCCTCTTCCCGACGAACGCCTGGCCCCCAGACACTCCGATCTCCGACTACTACGACGTGCCGATCGAACCATGGCTACTTCCGGGCCGGTACACGCTCCAAGTGGGCCTCTTCCCACCCTTCGGCGCTGAGGGGCTGCCGTGGGATGGAGGCTCGGGCCCCTGGGTGCCGCTCGGGGACGTGCAGATCCAGCCTGCGCCTGAGCCGATGCCGCTGGCACATAGACGTCGGATCACGCTGGGGGACGGGGTCTGGCTCACAGGTTCCGACGTTCCCCAAGAGGGAGGCGCGGGAGCACCCTTGACCGTCGACCTGGCCTGGCGCAACGTTGAGGAGGACGAGCAGGTCTGGCTCGCCTGGCACGACGGTGCGGGGGGGTGGATTGACGCTGGCACGTACCCTCTCGCTGGCGGCATGGTTCGCAGTCGCCACACCGTATCCGCGCCCCCTGAGACAGGCTCATACAGGCTCCACGTGGGGCTCCTCGGGGGGGAGGCCCGTTGCGGTTGGCTGGCTCGGCCGAGTCGGAGCTGCGCCTTGGGAAGCGTGAACGTTGGTGCGAGTGATGAGGGCCTGGCTGACTTCGGGGACCGTGTGCTCCTGGTCAGCGCGGACGTGGGGCGAGACGCGGCGGCGCCCGGCCAGGAGATCCCCGTATCCTTGCGCTGGCGCGGCCTACGTACGATGGAGACCGACTACACCGTCTTCGTCCATCTGGTCGGGCCGGACGGTCGCCTTCACGGGCAGGCCGACAGTTGGCCCGTGCAGGGAAGCTATCCTACCAGCCAGTGGCAGCCCGGGCGGGAGGTCGTCGATGGCTACGAGGTGCGCCTGGAGTCCCATGCCCCGCCGGGAAGGTATCAGGTCGAGGTGGGTCTGTATGATCTTGAGACCATGGACCGCCTGCGGGTTCTGGACGAGGCGGGAGAGCCGGTAGCGGACTCCTTCGTCGTGGGTGCCTTCACAGTCAGCGAGTAGGCACCCGGCTGCAGGGCGGTACTCTCCACTACTCTCATACCCAGTCTCCTCAACAGACATTTGTCTCGAGGCCTCGCGCCGCGCGCCTGCCGGTCCTGCTCAACGGGGAGGAAGTCCATATCCCTCATCGACATTTCGCATAGTGCTGAGATCCATGGACGAAGCAGTGCTGCATCTGAGGGTGGCGGGAAACGTGGAATGGGGGGTGTGGGCGCCTGGCACGCCGCCAGACGGTGCATCACACCACCTACGGCTCTGGCTTGCCGGGCTCTACCAGCAGCGTCCTCTCGTTTCCATACGTGACCATCCCGGGCCTGCCGCCGGGAGCGCGCTTCACAAAACGTCGCTCCGTCACGTCGACATCGACGGACTCGCTTTCCCGCGCCGAAGAGTAGTAGGCGGCGAGCTCGGCGGCTCGCTCCACTGCGTCTTCGGGCACGGGACGACCGCCGGTCTTCACGATGACGTGCGCTCCCGGTAGGCCGCGGACGTGGAGCCACAGGTCGCTTGGATCGCCCCGCTGGAACGTCACCTGGTCGTTCTGAGGCGCGTTCCGTCCCACGAACACGGGGAAATCGCCTACGTCGAAGCGCCGGGGGCGCTTGGCCATCGCGCTGCTACTCTGCCTGGGCTTCTTCGGCGTCCAGCCCGCCTCCACCAAGGCCTCGTGCACCGCGTCGATCTCGGGGCGGGACTCGGCGAGAGTCAGATCGGACTCGAGCTGCCCCAGATAGTCGAGATCGGCCTCGAGGGCTCTGATGCGGGCGGGAATCTCCTTCGCCGCGCGGCCTGCCTTTCGATAGCGCTCGAAGTAGGATTGGGCGTTCTCGACAGCGGTCAGGGTCGGATCGATGTCGATGGTTCGCGGCTCACCGTCATAGCCCGGCACCCTGACCTTCCGTGCCCCTCGCTCGACCTCGTGCTGATAAGTGAGCAGGAGCTCTCCGGTCTCGCGCAGCGCGTCGATCTCCTCCTGAGCCACGCGCTGGGAGCGCACTTGCTCCAGAGCGTGTCTCACCCGCGACACGGCCTTGTCCAACAGCTTCCGGACTCGCTCGCGTGCCGCGGCGTAGGCATCGGTGGCAAGCTGTACCTTGAAGTACCTCCACATCGCCTCGCTGATCGTGGGCACCGGCTCGCGGCGCTCGAACTGCTGCATCTCATAGGGGGCGAAGGCGATGACCTCGTCATCCTCGTCCAGCGCCACGTGCGGGGCCCAGGTCCCGCCGTTCAGTGGCGAGAAAAGCTCTGTCAAGGCCTCTGCGACGGCCAAGGGCTCGGCGGCGTCCGCGTGTGCCTCGGGATCGCCCGTCGTCCGGGCGGCCACCTCGCGCGCCGCTGTTGGGCTGACGGCGAAGAGCTGGCCCGTGAGAACGCGGTGGAGGGGCCTGTCGGGCTCGACGGACGAAAGGATGCAGGCCCACTCTTCTCCCGTCACGGCGGTTGGCGGCTGGCGGCCGGGCGGCTGCGGCGGGGGTTCGTAGGGATGGGCTGGCAGGGTGACCCGGTAGCGGTTGATCTCCGGGCCCACGTGTTTGACGGCCTCCAGCACCTCCCCGTTTGGCCCGACGAGAATCAGGTTGCTGTACCGTCCAATCAGCTCAGCCACGAGCCGACAGCGACCGGCTTCTCCATCGAAGTGGAGCGTAATGATCCGCTCCCAAGCTGGCTGCGTGACATCTACCAATTGGCTGCTTCTGACCCACTTCCGCAGCAGGAGGAGCAAGGGCGTGGCGGTTTCCACTCCACGGCGGGGCTTCTGCGGCATCAGGAGCGCGCGCGGGTGCTGCGTGGCGGCCGAGATGAGCAGCTGGAAACGCTCGCCGGCGTAGAGCTCGAGCCCCACGGATCGCTCATCTGGCAGCACGACGCGCTGCACGCGGGCCCCGAGGAGCCCGTCGAGCCGGTCGCGCAAGCAGGCCAGCGTCAGGTGATCGACGTGCATGGGAGGGTGTCACTCACAACAGAAAACGTCGTTGCGGGTGGCAACGACGCTCTGGGACCAGACCACGGGGTCGGTGGCAGCTAAGCTTGTGCTTCGAGTTCGTTCAGCTGCTCCATAAGGCGCGACTTGCGCCGGGCAGCCTTGTTCTGGTGGATGACGCCCTTCTGAGCGGCCTTATCCAGAGCGGCCTGCGCGTCGTGGACGGCCTTGCGCGCTTCCTCTAGATTCCCTTCTTCGATGAGACGGCGCGCTCGCTTGTCGGCGCTGCGGGCTCGACCGCGGTGCACTCGATTGACGGCCTCCTTGCGCCTCGAACTGCGGACACGTTTTGCGGCTGATGGCTTGTTAGGCAAAACTTCCTCCCGTTACTGTCGTCAAGAAATCGGCTGCTACAAATCCGTAAGATTACCGGGCCTGCGGCTGACCTTGGGCCCCGTCCACCCTAGGTGTTACGGGCGCCAAGTCCGCAACGAGTCTTGTGGTAGTATTTTACAGTGAGTCGCGAGATTTGTAAAGCCAACCAACTGGACTTATAATGCGTGCGCTGTCGATCGACGATTCAGGCCTTTGGTGCCGCGGTTTGGCGCTGCGCCCGCGACGAAGACCTTTACTCAGCGGGTGACGCGCGGTTCGGACCCGGCGCGGGTGCG
>JASFVD010000213.1:0-5122 GCA_050050015.1 Anaerolineae bacterium
AGCAAGGGCTTACGTAGCCGCAGCTGCTTCATCACGATGCCTTCCGCAGCTTCGTTCCGCATCCGGAGCAGAATCGGTCATCATCCTGCACGCGCCTGCCACATTGACTACAGTAGTTGACATCGGCCCCGCCCGGCGGCAAGTCGTCCGACCTCCCACTCGCCTTGACGCGATCCCCTGGCGCTCCTTCCGATGGCCGCACCTCCGCAACCCAAGCCTCGATCACACGGTCACTGATCGTGGCGCCCGAGAGAAACGGCTGTGCCAAGTAGGCCGCAATTACGGCGAGCGCTGCGATGCCAACTAGAATCGAACCAATGCCCATCATCACACTCTCATCGCCCTAATACTGCATCGAGTTCTTCTCGTAGGCGCCCAGCCTTCAGCGGGCCAATGTGAACGTAAGCCACATTGCCGTCGGGACCCACGATGAACGTCTCCGGAACGCCCGTTATCGCGTACTGCGCTGGAGCGCGGTTGTCGAGCGCCATCGGATAGCTCAGACCGAATTTCGAGATAGTCTTGCGGACGTCCACCTCTAGCTCAGGCAGACTTATCCCAACGAATAGCACCCTCTCGCTTCGGTAGCTTTCCCACACCGTCTGCAGGCCAGGAAGCTCGTCGAGGCACGGCTGACAGTCGGGAGACCAGAAGTTGATGACCGCAACCTGGTTGTCAAGATCGCTAAGGCCAAACGATCCGCCATCCAGCAGATCGACGCTGATGTCTGGGGCCAGTTCGCCCACGCGAGGCCTACCACCCATCTGCGCCGCCGGAGCGTCCCCCTCGTGGCCGGTCAGGCCGGATGACGCGGCCGTGGCCCCAGGATTCCCCCACATTGCCCACGCAGCCAGGGCGACGAGGATCAGGCCAACGGTCACGCCCGCAAGACTCCATGCCCTTCTCCGTCGGGCCTCCGGAGCCGGCAGTCGCGCACTCACTGGACCGGGCCATAGCGCAATTGCTCCTCCAGCCATGAAGACCAGACCGCCCAGCCATAGGAAAGAAGCCAACGGATTGACGAAGACTTTGAGCGTCACCCGCGATTCCGCTCCCGACCAGCCGGCCAGCACGAGGTAGAGGTCCTCTCTCAGACCCGTTCTGACAGCCGGCACCGCCATGGTCTGCTGGTAGTCACTGTACTGATCTAGGCTCGGACGGAGGCTCCTTAGGCGGCGCTCGTCGCGGTAGACGGACACTGAGGCCAGGGTCGTCACGGGATTTCCTCCCGTGCCTCGGTCCAAATCATCGAAGACTAGCGTGTAGTCCTGCACCTCGACGGATTCACCCGGCGTCAGGACAACCTCAGTCTCGAAGGGATAGAACCGCGTACCGATGACGCCCACGGCCATGACGATGATGCCCAAGTGGACCAAGTAGCCCGCATATCGCCGCCGGTTGCGGCCGAACGTATCCCACAGGGCTCGGAGAATCGATGCGCCGTGGTTCATCCTACTCGAAACGCCCCGCGCGATCTCTGCCAACGCGGTACCGCCCGCAAGGCCGATGATGGCGAACCCCGCGACGGAGAAGGGCCGCGTGAACCCAGCCAGGACACCAATTACCGGCAAGACGAACCCGCCAACGAGCGTTGGAACGCCGTCGCGCCTGAGTCTGCGTAGGGCGCCCGCGGCCCGGCCCAAGAGAGGGCACACGCCCATTACCAACACCAGGGCGCCGAATTGTGGGCCCGTTACGCGGTCGAACCAGGCTGGTCCCGCCTCAAACCGTCCTCCCGCCAGCGCCTCTGTCAGCGTCGGCAGGACACTGCCAATCATGATCGACCCAGTTAGCGTGAGCAGTAGAACGAGTGTCAGCGTGAACATGCCTTCCCGTGAGAGCAGGGCTCCGGACGAGTCGTCCGTCGAGAGGAGTCGGCGCCGGCTGTAGAACAAGACCAGCGAGCCGACCAGCGTCACCCCCATCGCGGCGAGGAAGTAGGGACCTAGTCGGGACCTAGCGAAAGCGTGCACCGATTGAATCAGACCGCTCCTGGTGGTGAAGGTCCCGAAAAGAACCAGCAAGAACGAGAGCATGGCCAGCGTCACAGACCACCAACGGAAGCTTCGACGTTGATCCTGCATAACCAACGCGTGCACGAGGGCAGTAGCCGTGAGCCACGGCATCAGCCCAGCATTCTCGACCGGGTCCCATCCCCAATAGCCACCCCATCCTAGCACGTCGTACGCCCATCGCATCCCTAGAAGAAGGCCAAGACCCAAGAAGAGCCAGGCGGCAAGTGTCCATGGCCGGGCAGCAGCTGACCATCCTTCGATCTTGCGGCTTACGAGGGCAGCGAGCCCAAGAGCGAAGGGAACTGCCAGCCCGACGTAACCGAGATACAGCGCCGGAGGATGAAAGATCATTCCAGGGTGCCGCAGCAACGGGTTGAGCCCCTGACCGTCCATCGGCGCTGCCTGCGTCTGAGCAAATGGGTTGGAGAGAAACAGCGTCACGGCGACGAAGAATGCCGTGATCAGAGACATGAAGACCGTCGCCCACGGGACCAGTGGCTCGGCCTCCCTCGAAGGCCTTGCCAGCACAAGAGCTCCGAACAAAGCCTGCAGAGACGCCCAGAGCAAGAGGGACCCGTCCTGCCCGCCCCACACCGCTGACGCCTTCAGATACAGCGGCAGGTCACGACTCGAATGCTGGGCCACGTATTCGATGTCAAACCGGTCGGTCACAAACGCGCTGAGTAGGATCAGAACGGCCGCCAGCAGCAGTGCTGTCGTGGCCACGACGCTACGTCGTCCGCTCCTCCACCAGCGCTCGTCATCGCGGCAAATGGACCAGTACGCGGCAAGAGCCGCATAGAGGGCCGTGGCCAGGCTGAGCCCAGTCAGAATCGTGCCAATGTCGCCCAGCATCAAGACTCCCCAGCCTGCCCAGGCAGGCCCTCCTCGTAGCGAGTCGGGCACTTGAGCAGGACCTCGTCAGCTTGGAATCGCCCGTCCTCCCCCAACTGCCCCCGAACAATCGCCTGTGACTCGTGCTTCAGGAGATCGGGCTTGACGTCTCTGTAGACGACTTCCATCTGCGGCGCGTCCGGATCGTTCACCGCATCGCGAAGCACCTTGGCCAATCCACCAGCGCGCTCGACCTCCCTGGGATCGCCGGGCACCTGGACAATCGTGAACGTCACGCGCGGCTCCGAGGGATCGTAAGCGATCGTGTCGCCGAGAACTGCACCAGAGATGGTCAACCTTCGATCGCGGGCCTCCTGCCCCATCACCCGCACTTCCTCGATGGTCAAGAAGTAGTGAGCGGTACTCCCAGTGCTCGTCACAATGAGGTATACGACAGCAGCCACAATCAGCAGCCCCGCGACAATGAACTTCGTCTTGCCTCTCATACAATAGAACCCCTTAGCCCTGTTGCCCCAAGCAAGTTGCGTAGACGGTACCACGAGTGATGGGTGCTGTCAACACGTCAGGTCGTCTCGAACCGCTAGTCCCTTGAAGGAGCGGTCCTCGAAGGCGCATGGTCCTCCACCCACCTTTCGAACCACTCTCGGTCCCAGTGCCGAATCAGGTTCACCAGACGGTCGCGCCTCTGACGAAAGAGACTTCGCGCCTCGCAGATCTCGTCGTGGGCCACCTCGAGGGTTTGCTCAATCTCGCCGTGCGACAGATTCCCGTCCTTCCAGCGCTGCATCTTATCACACAGAGGTTCCATGATCTTCCGCCAGCGGTAGTCGTAGTAGTCGGCGATCAAGGCAGCCTCCCACTCCGCTTTGGCCTTGTGATCAGTCTCAGTCACGTTGTTCATCCTCGACCCCCCAATGATCCTGACTGGAACACCAACGCGTCCGCCACGAGATCCACTACGCCCTTCACTTCAATGTCAAGCCCGTAATACTCGTTGAGGTCTCCCAGCTGCGTCTTGCAGTTCTCGCAGGCCGTCACCACCCATTCGACATCCGCCTCCTTAATCTGCTCCGCCTTCGGACGCCCCCCCATCATCCGCACCTCATCGATTCGCTCGTCCGTCGCAGCGATGAGACCGCCTCCTCCCCCGCAGCACCAATTCATTTCTCTATTGGGACTCAGCTCACGGAAGCCGGTGCTCACTGAGCGTATCAGCTGGCGCGGCTCCTCATACATCCCACCGTTCCGCCCCAGGTTACAGGGATCGTGGTAGGCCATGGGTGTATCGAAGGTCCCAGGTCGCACCGCGATCCTGCCATCACGAAGGTACCGCGCGATGAGTTTGACGATGCTAACCCGAGCTATGCCCTGAACCTCATCCCCAAACCAGGCATCGAAGTAGTACAGGAGCGTCCGCGTGGCGTGGCCGCACTCAGGGTAGACAATGGTATCTACGTTCAGCCGTTGTGCCTCCTCGACGATCCAGCGAGCAACCTTCTTTGCCTTCTCCATGCTTCCGATGAAGTAAGAATGGTTCGTCGCCGTGAAGAGGCTCAGCGTCCAGTCCTCCTCGGCGGCGTGGAAGATCTTGGCAGCGGGTGCTACGGCGCCCTCGCCCACCAGAGGCACGTACAGGATCCTGGCCCCCTCCTTCTCCACTGGAATCATAAGGTCTCCGCCAACCTCATCCTGCAACCGCTTCTCCATATCGCTCATCTGATCGACGTAGAATTCCTTGATGTCCTGGATGATCTCACCCTTGCTTACCTCGGAATCTCCGATCTCACCAATCATGTCGGGACCTATACCCTCCTGAAGGAGAGAATAGCGCCCTGCGCTCACTAGCAGTCCACTATCGAGGTCGAAGGGGCAGAAGACGGCGCATCGCCGACAGCCCGTGCATTCCCACATCGCTCGTTCAAGCTTCGCCGCCAGTCGTTCATCGTTCCGCTCGATGTCTCGGTACCAGTCAAGCAATGCTCCATCGCCAGACTCGGCACGCTGCAACACCTGCTTGGCCAGCATCATGCGGTAGGCAGGTATGTGATCTGGGCTGCCAGAAGCGCTGTGAAAGTGGCACGCGTCGACACAGGCGCCGCATCGCACGCAGATGTCCTCATAGTACTGCAGCGGTCGGCTGATGCGACCGCGAAGTGTCTCCGTGAAGTTCTCCAGCATTGTGCCTCCTCAGCTTCTGGCAACCATCTTGGACAGCACACTGCCGATAGTGTGCGTCAGCTTGCCAAACGGGA
>JASFVD010000214.1:0-5116 GCA_050050015.1 Anaerolineae bacterium
GACACGGGCATTCCCGAGGAGAAGCCTTTCTTGGCCGTTGACAGCGCGGGCCGTGTCTATGTGACTGATCCGGGATACTACCGGGTCCTGGTCTTCGACAGCCAGGGCAACTACCTTATGTCCTTCGGGGACTACGGCGAGGATCGGGCATCCTTCGCGCTGCCCCAGGGCATCGCCGTGGGCCCGGACGGCTCAGTGTATGTCTCAGATGCTCACAATCACCGCGTGTTGGCCTTTGACCCGATCGACCTTGAACAGGTGAGCGACTAGCTGAGGAGGTGTATGGGCTTTCGCACAGGACGAAGTACGGCACTGCTGGATGGTTCGCGGCTCATCGCCGAAAGCTGCGCGCGGGCTGGCGCGGACGTCTATATTGGCTACCCGATCACGCCGGCGAGTCTGATATACGGCTATGCGAGCCGGCGTTTTCCAGCGATTCTCCCGGCACCGGACGAGATCACCGCGCTACAGTGGATGGCCGGGCTCTCAGCCGCGGGAAAGCTTCCCGTGAGCGCCACGTCATTCCCTGGGCTGGCCCTGATGGTGGAGTCGATCAACATGGCCACCATGATGGAGCTGCCCATGGTGATTGTGCTGGTCCAGCGGCTGGGTCCGTCCACGGGTACGGCTACGGCGGGGGCTCAGGACGATCTCAGGTTCCTGCACGGCATTGTCTCAGGCGGCTATCCGATTCCCGTCTTCTGCATCGCGGACTTGGACGACTGCTGGAACCTCCCGCCTGTGGCTCTGGAGACAGCGGTTGAGTTGCGGACGCCGGTGGTGCTGCTGACGTCGAAAGAGATGGTGATGACGCAACGCAGTCTCGATCTGAGCCGACTTGAAGACGTGAAGGTCGTCGAGCGCCGATACTACGATGGTACAGAGCCCTACCGCCCCTATCAAGCCGACGACGCGAAGGCCCCGCCATTCCTTCCTCTTGGAGATGATCGCCACCAGGTGCGGATGACCGCGTCCACGCACGACCAGGACGGGATCCTGCGGCATTCGACGGATGAGGCGCTCAACAACACCCGGCGCCTGCCTGCGAAGGTGGAGGCGGGTACGCCGCGCCTGTACGAGCTAGAGGAGGCTGAGGAGGCTGAGGCGCTGATTGTGACGTATGGGATCACGTCGGGCGCTGCGCGGGAGGCCGTGCGCGTTCTGGAAGGTATGGGAGTGCCTGTCTCTCTGCTCATCGCGCGGACGGTGCTCCCCGTGCCTGACGCCTACCTGGAGATCGTGAACCGGTACAGGAAGGAGCACCTACCCGTGATCTTTGCAGAGGAGAACCTTCAGGGCCAGTTTGCGTCCATTCTCTTCGGGGAGCGACGTCCTGAGAAGGTCCGCGTGGTGGCGGATATCGGCCACATGATCAGCCCGGATGACATCGTTCGGGAGGTGCGCCGATGAGCGAGTTCCTTACATCTCCCGATTTCCCGTACTGCAAGGGGTGTGGTCACCATATGATCGCTCGGAATACGGTCCGGGCGCTGGAGAAACTGGATCGCCACCCGCTGGACGTGATTCTGGTGACAGACATAGGGTGTCATGGCATCGTCGACCGCAATTTCGCCACGCACACGATTCATGGGCTGCATGGACGCTCGGTTGCATTGGGCAGCGGGCTGGCGATGGGCGTTCCGCCGGAAAAAGAAGTGGTTGTGTACATCGGAGACGGTGGCGCTACCATCGGGCTCCAGCACCTCCTCGAGGCGGCGCGGCTGAACGTCAACGTGACTGTCGTCGTCCACAACAACATGCTGTATGGTATGACCGGGGGGCAGCCGAGCGGGCTGACGCCCTGCGGCTTTCGCACGGTCATCACGGAGGATGGAAGCCCCTACCCACATCACGATCTCTGTCAGCTGGTGCACGATGCCGGAGCTCCGCACGCGCGACGCGTGCTAGGTCTGGGCGACTTCTCCGATGCCCTGGAGGGCGCGTTTGCGGTGGATGGGTTCGCGCTCGTCGAGGTGCTCGAGCTCTGCACGAGCTATGCGTTGAAGATGAATCCCGGGTTGCGGCTGCGCGAGCTGGCTGAGGAAGCTGGCTACGCGCCTGGGGTCTGGACGGGGGACGATCGTCCGCCCTTCCGACTTCAGGCAAGAGATTCGCGTCCCTCGCTGATCGATACGGAGCGGATCATGGAGACGGACGTGCGCTTCGATTCGCGGTTGGAGGACCGACTGTCGCTGGTTCTGGGAGGATCGGCGGGCGAGGGCGCCCAACGGGCGGCGGAGCTGTTTGCCGAGGCGTGCATGGCCTCAGGGCTGCACGCGACGAAGAAGGGGAGCTACCCCGTGACCGTGGGCGTGGGATTCTCCACGGCTGAGGTCATCGTGGCTAGAGAGCCGATACTGTACCACGTGATCGCCCGGCCCGACGCTGTGATCATCACCTCCGCCGACGGGCTGGCCCACAACAGAGGGCGCATTGAGAGCATGACGAAGGGGACAGTCTGGATCGACGCGAGTCTGCACGTCCCGGAGACAGAGGCTGACGTGAAGGTCCGCGACTTCCGGGGCCACGCCGGCGGGCGGAACGCCGCCCTCTACAGCCTGCTCACGTTTGTGGAGGAGACGGGCTGCATTCCGAGGGGCGCTTTCGTGCACGCGATAGAGGCGAGCTCCATTGCAGAGTACGTGCCCGAGGACCTGCTGTGAGGGTGGCATGCTGAAGCAGCGCCGGAGACGAGCTGGCAGGCTCGCGCGTCAAGCTGGGAGGGTGTATGACGATTGACGAGGCGATCGATCGGTACCTGGACTACTTGAAAGCATCTCGCTCGGTGGCCACGGCCGACACGTATGCCACGGGGCTGAATCACCTGCGGGCCTATCTTCAGGATCAGGATCTCCCGCCAGACGAGGCGGAAGTAGACGTGTTGGCGCCGGGGCTTGTCACCGACTTCATCACGTGGCTGTACGACTACCTCGTCGACGAAGTGGCCGACGGGGACGAGCGGCGCGTCTCCGAGTCGACGAAGGCCACGTATTTTGCCGCTCTCTCGAGCTTCCTTGACTATCTCGTGGTCGAGACGGAGAAGCTCCCGATGGATGGAACCGCGTACGATGCGGTGCGACGAGCTCTGGCCCGAGCGAGCCGACGGAAGAGCCAGGACAAGCTTCCGCCTGACAAACTCCCCTCAGAGGAAGTCGTAAGCATGCTGCGGGAGGAAGTTCATTCCCCCGTCGACCTACCTGAGGATATGGCCGAGAGCGTCAAGCGCCGCAAGAGATTGATCCGTCTGCGCGATATTGCCATCGTGGAAGCCCTGTTGAGCTCGGGCATGCGGGTGGGAGAGCTGGTCCGGCTGGAGCGGGGACATCTACTCTACGACGTCAAGGGAGCCCTGGTGAAGTATGGGAAGGTCAAGAAGGACCGGGAGGTGCTCTTCTCCGATCGTGCCTGGACTGCCATACAGGGGTATTTGAGGGCTCGCGCCGACGGAGGGCAGGGGCGGCCCCTGGCCTCTCTGCCCGTGTTCGCCCGTCACGACCGCGGTGCGGGCAGCCGAGTGCTGCCGCTGTCGACTCGCAGCGTCCAGAATACGTTTGTCGATCTGGCCTCCCGCGCCGGAATCATGGAGAGGTTCCACCTGACCCCGCATACGCTTCGGCACTACTTTGCCACCAAGTTTCTGAGCCAAACCGGTGATCTGGCGCTGACCCAGTACGCGCTGGGCCACGCCTCGCCGGCGACGACGCGTATCTACGCCCAGACGAAGCGGGAGGACTACCGCAGGGCGCACGGACAGGTCTTTCGGCCTGACGAGGACGAGGCCTGACGAGTCGGCGCGGGCGAGTTAGCACGAGGACCCACCGAGGGCGTGGCACGTGTGACCGCCCCCGCGGTCTCTGCCCCTCCGAGGACGCGAATCCGCAGGCATGTGCCGCTTCGCGGCGCGTCAACCTCTCCCCGACCACATCCCTGGAGGAGCTTTCTTGGCAGCTCTGTTTGCTTGCAGGGCTGATTTCTGCTATCATCCTTCACGCAGTCACTGGCACCGTCAAGGCAGCTAGGAGGTAGTCCGTGATCATCGGCTTGGTCAAGACCATGCGGCCCAGGCAGTGGTTTAAGAATGTGTTTGTCTTTGCCCCGCTTGTTTTCGACGAGAAGCTCTTTCAGCTCAACTACCTGGTCCCCACGGTCGTGGGCTTCGTGCTGCTCTGTTTGACTTCTGGGACCGTCTACATCATCAATGACCTAGCGGACATCGAAAAGGACC
The DNA here is from genome assembly GCA_050050015.1 of Anaerolineae bacterium. Taxonomy (GTDB): domain Bacteria; phylum Chloroflexota; class Anaerolineae; order B4-G1; family B4-G1; genus SKLM01. Next base: position 4,226 of record JASFVD010000214.1, read on the forward strand.
GAAATCATCCCAGGAAGCGGCATAGACCTCTCGCCTCAGGGGAGCTCGGCGTGGGCATGGCGAAGGTTGCGGCCTTCATCATTCCCCTTGTCGCCCTTCCCCTTGGTTTCCTGGTCCACCCTGCCCTGGGCGCGATTCTGACCGGCTACCTGCTGGTTCAGATCGCCTATTCTTTCTGGCTCAAGGATCTCGTCATTATCGACGTGATGCTGGTGGCCGGGGGCTTCTTGCTGCGCGTTGCGGCCGGCGTGCCCCTCGTCGAGGCAGAGCGATTCTCGCCGTGGCTGTACATCTGCATGACGCTCCTGGCGCTTCTAATCGGTTTTGGCAAGCGCCGCCACGAGCTGGTCCTCTTGGAGGGCAACGCCGCCGAGCATCGGCAGGCGCTGCGGCACTACAACCTGTCGATGTTGGATCACATCATTAGCATTGTGACGGCCTCGACGCTGCTGGCCTACGCGCTCTACACGTTCTCGGCGCCGAATCTGCCGCGAAACCACACGATGATGCTGACCATTCCATTCGTTCTCTACGGGATCTTTCGCTACCTCTACCTGATTCACGTCAGGGAACTGGGAGGCGCTCCCGAGGAGATTGTGATGTCCGATAGGCCGCTGCAGGTCGCCATCCTGCTCTGGGGGCTCAGCGTCGTCGTAGTGATGTACGTCTTCGCATAGTCCGTCTAGAGGAGGTTGATTGATGTCGCGCCCGCCGATCCAGCAGTACACGACGTTTCTCTACACGCGCGATCTGGCAGCCACGGCGCATTTCTATGAGGATCTGATGGGACTGCAGCTGGTGCTCGATCAGGAGGACTGCCGCATCTACAGCATCGTTGAGCGCGCGTTTCTCGGCTTCTGCGAGCGAGACGATGCGGCGGCTGGTCCTGGC
>JASFVD010000215.1:0-5115 GCA_050050015.1 Anaerolineae bacterium
GCCACCTGTAGGGACAAGCTTGAACGCAGGTTCTGGCCACCGCTACTATGTGTGTGCATCCAAACGACTCAGAGATTCGGACATTCGCTGCCCTGATGGGCAGATGAACGGCAGACCGCTCTACAGATTGAAGGAGGAATGGAAGAGTGGCTAAAGTAGCAATAAACGGTTTCGGACGGATCGGGCGAGCAGCATTCAAGATCATCCTCGATACCCCTGAGCTAGAGTTGGTGGGTGTCAACGACATCATGCCGCTGGACAACCTGGCCTACCTCCTGAAGTACGATACGGCCTACGGGAGATACGAGAAGGACGTCCAGGTCAAGGATAGCGCTCTCGTCGTCGAGGGCAAGGAATACCAGTTCTTCGCGGAGAGAGATCCCTCTCAGCTTCCTTGGGCAGAGCTTGATCTGGACATCGCCTTTGAGTGCACCGGCCTGTTCAGGAAGAAGGAGGACCTGGAGAAGCACCTGGAGGCCGGCGCCAGGTTCGTCATCCTCTCGGCTCCAGCCAAGAGCGAAGGCGTTCCAACGGTTGTACACGGCGTGAACGTGCCTGAGGACGAGTCGGTTAGGTATCTCTCCTGCGCAAGCTGCACCACAAACTGCATCACGCCTGTCGTGGAGGTCATGAAGCGCCGCATCGGCGTCGAGAACGCCATTATGACGACGATCCACGCATACACCTCCACACAAGCCATCGTCGACGGTCCCAGCAAGAAGATCAGAAGGGGTAGGGCCGCGGCAGCCAACTTCGTGCCAACCACCACCGGTGCGGCCATCGCGACGACCAAGGTCATCCCCGAACTCGAGGGTCGCTTCGACGGCGTTGCCGTTCGTGCGCCGATTCCAGTGGGATCCATCTCCGATATCATCTTCGTGACAGAGCGAGAGACATCGGTGGAGGAAATCAACGACATCTTTAGAGAAGAGGCCTCCAGCGATAAGTACAGGGGGATCTTGGGTGTTGCGGAAGACCCGATCGTTTCGTCAGACATCGTAGGGGACTCACATGCTTCCGTTGTTGACGTGGGCATGACCCAGGTGGTTAACGGAACGCTGATCAAGATCATGAGCTGGTACGACAATGAGTGGGGCTTCACCAGCCAGATGATTCGGGAGGGCGTCAGGGTCGCCAAGACACTGTAGCCGATTAGAGCAGACAGGAGCCTGCCCTTACAGTCAAAAAGCGCTAGAGAGTAAGTGGGGCTCTCGAGGTATGCCTCACTTACTCGGCTGCTTGGCTTGCCAGGGAGGTGTGATGAACAAGAAGACTGTTCGAGATGTGGACGTGAACGGGAAGCGGGTCCTGGTACGCGTGGACTTCAATGTGCCGCTCAAAGGGGGGAAGGTGGCGGACGATACACGGTTGGAGGCCGCCTTGCCGACAATCCGTTATTTGCTCGATCATGGGGCCGCTGTCATTCTCATGTCTCATCTCGGTCGTCCCAAGGGGAGAATCGTGAACGGCCTGAAGATGGATCCAGTGGCTGAACGACTGTCGGCCTTGCTGAATGAGCCTGTGAAGAAGCTGGATGACAGCGTGGGAGAGTCCGTTCGTGAGACCGTCGAGGCGATGGAATCGGGCGACGTGACCCTGCTGGAAAACACGCGCTTCCACGCTGAGGAAAAGGCCAATGATCCAGACTTCGCCGCCCAGTTGGCGGCTATGGCCGATGTATACGTAGACGATGCCTTTGGCGCGGCCCATCGCGCCCACGCTTCGACCGAAGGCACGGCCAAGGCCATGCGCGCCAAAGGGGGGGCAGCGGTTGCAGGACTCCTGGTCGAGAAGGAGCTACAACTGCTTGGGAAAGCAGTGGAACATCCGGAACACCCGTTCGTGGCGATCCTGGGAGGAGCTAAGATTTCCGGGAAAATCTCCGTCGTCGAGAGCTTGCTCGGACGCTGCGATCGAGTGCTCATTGGAGGAGGTATGGCAAACACCTTCTTCAAGGCGATGGGGTTTGAGGTGGGAGACAGCCTGGTGGAGGATGACGCCATCGACACGGCGAAATCACTTCTGGATCAGGCTGCCGGGAAGCTGGTGCTTCCGGTCGACGTCGTCATCGCGGATGCGTTCGAGAACGACGCTCGGACGCAGGTCGTAGCTCCGAACGAGGTCCCCTCGGGATGGCGGATCCTCGACATCGGTCCCAAGACCGTATCGACATTTGGGTCGGCGCTGAAGGGCGCCAGGACGGTCACGTGGAACGGGCCACTTGGCGTGTTCGAAATGCCGACGTTCGCCGTTGGAACCTTCGAGGTGGCGCGCCTGCTTGCCGAACTGGACGCGACGACCATCATCGGCGGCGGAGAGTCGGCAGCGGCGGTCCATCAGGCCGGTCTTGCCGATCAGATGACGCACGTGTCCACAGGCGGAGGTGCCAGTCTTCGGTTCTTGGAAGGGAAGGCGCTTCCCGGCGTGACTGTCTTGGACGAGCGATAGAGGAGGGGAGATGCGCAGACCGTTCATCGCTGGAAACTGGAAGATGCACAAGACCATCGAGGAAGCCCTCTCGCTTGTCGAAGCGCTGAAGGGCGAACTGGATGGCGTGGAGGGCTGCGACGTGGCAGTCTGCGCGCCTTTCGTTGCACTAGACGCGGTCCATGAGGCCCTGGCGGACTCCGATATCGGCCTCGGGGCGCAGAACATGCATTGGGAAGAAGAGGGAGCTTTCACGGGCGAAGTGAGTCCCCCGATGCTCGAGGGGCTTTGTGAGTACGTTATCATCGGCCATTCAGAGCGCCGCACCATCTTTGAGGAACCTGATGAGTGGATCAACAAGAAACTCCATGCGGCTCTGGCACACGGTCTGAAGCCCATCGTCTGCGTGGGCGAGAACCTGGAGCAGAATCAAGCGGGAGCGACGGAGGCGTTCTGCGGCAAGCAGGTCCGGGCCGCGTTCGAGGGCGTTACGCCTGAGCAAGCTCGGCTGGTCACAATAGCCTACGAGCCCATCTGGGCCATCGGCACGGGCGTGCCTGCTCACGGTGAGGAGGCGAACGACATCATCAGGCGCGCCATACGCGGCCTGCTGGCTGAGCTCTACGACGAGGCGGTCGCTCAGACGATGCGGGTTCAGTATGGGGGCAGCGTGAAGCCTCACAACGTCACCGAGTTCCTGTCCCAGCCGGAGATCGACGGTGCCCTAGTTGGTGGCGCGAGTCTAAAGGCCCATGACTTCGCGGACATCGTGAAGAAAGGACTGGAGGCTCACACGCGACAATGAGCTGGTTCCCTCTGCTCGGGCTGGCGGCGACGCTGGCGCTCCTGCTCCTGGTTGAGCGCTGGATTCATCGCCATCTGCAGGGGGCAATGCTATTGCTCACCGGCGATCGCGAGATGGCGGTCGTCTTGTATGCGCTCCCGCTGATGCCCGGTGTCTTGCTCCACGAGATCAGTCACGCACTCGTGGCCAAGCTGCTGGGGGTAGGTGTAGGGCGTGTCTCCGTGCGACCGAGGCTGGCGAACGAGCGCATCCAGCTGGGGTTCGTTCCCATCGAGGAGACCGATCCCGTGAGAGCCAGCCTGATTGGGCTGGCTCCCTTGTTGACGGGTAGCGCTGTTATTCTGCTGATCGGCTACCTCTTTTTCGGCATCGGTGGGTTGCAGAGGGCGCTTGTTGATGAGGCTTGGCCGAGCCTGATCACGCACTTCGTCGAGATGGTGAAGGTCCCGGATGTCTGGCTATGGGTTTACCTCATCTTCGCCATCAGCAACACAATGCTGCCCAGTGAGTCGGATCGGGAACCCTGGGCCCCGATTGTCTTATTCCTGGCTCTAGCCGTGGCCCTGGCCTGGTTTGCCGGGCTCGGACCGACCATCATAGAACGCCTGGATCACCCCATTCAGCTCGCAACCCGCTGGCTCACGACTACCTTTGGGTTCACGCTCATGGCCGATCTACCCTTCATGGTGCTGATCGCGCTTGTTGAGCGGGGACTAGGTCGAGTCCGGGGCCTGCACGTCGACTACTAGTCCAGGCTCTCTTCGAACACAACACCCAGGGACTCCAGTTCGTCCAAGATCGGCTGATAGATCTCCGGCACGACGGGAATGTGGACCCCCGTGAGAGAGATCTCGCCTTCAAGGATCATCCGTGCCCCGATCGCAGCCGGCGAGCCTACTGTGCGTGCCATCGCTGTGTCTCCGTCGGGAACACCGAAATCGATGAGGGTTGAGGTGATACTTTCCTCCCGGTCTCTGTAGGCAACCAGAAACTCATGGACCAAGACCACCATGTCGCGCTCCCGGTCGCGATACTGCATCTTATCCAACATTCGAGCAGCTAGTGCATCCAGCAGCGTGGTTGTCTCGGGCATCGACTCGTCGTTCAGCAGGCCCAGCCACTCGAGGGTCATCATCACTCCGGAATTGGGGGCAACGTTCAACTGTCGAGCGAGGTCGACCTTCAGGTCATCTGCTGGATCCTTCTCGATGAGATCTGCCATCACCTGGCGGAAGGTCTTGTCGTGCAGGCGAACCTGCTCGTCCAGGCTGAAGTATCCCAGGTCGTTCAGCTTTTGCATCACGTTGCACCATCCTAGATTCCGGAGTGTGCCGCGGTACATCGTCTCCGTCTCCGGAATGCCGTAGCGGTCAATGTAGGGCAAGGCATTGCGGTTTGGATACGACTCAAGATCTCCTAGGCCCTCGACCCTGGTCACGTAGTGTGAGGCGAAGAGCCGCTCGTTGGGGACCTCGACAATCTTCCCATTCCGTAGATAGCGGGCGTCGTTCCGCCCAGCCAGCAATACGCCTCTGGGGCTCCAGGAGAACTTGTAGCCTAGAGGATTGTCATTCGCCTCCGGCGCTGGCAGCCCTCCGCAGAATGAACGGAAGGCCTTTATTTCACCGCTCTCGTCGTGGACTCGATCGATGATGCGCATCGCGGACATGTGGTCGATGCCCGGGTCGAGGCCGACCTCATTGAGCAGTATGACACCGGCCTCGCGAGCGTCCTGATCTAGCGCCTGCATGTCGTCGCTGACGTAGCTGGTCGTGACCATTGGAATCGGGTGGCCAATGCACGCCTTCGCGACCTGCACGTGATAGACGTAGGGCAATAGGCTGACGGCGAGGTCGGCCTGAGAGACCAGATTATCCAGCATC
>JASFVD010000216.1:0-5084 GCA_050050015.1 Anaerolineae bacterium
TTCGTAGGCCCAGCCACGGAGCGTTGGATCAAGAGGCGATTTCCCCTGCTCAACATTCCATGACGTGAGAAGCATACCGACGTCCGGGTGGGCCACGATGCGCCCCTGGGAATCCACGATGAACCCTTCGCCGCGCTCGTGGCTCCATTGAAGACCCTCGAGAACTCGATCGATGATCGGGTTGGCCTCCAGATGCGTACGTCCAAGCAGTACGCGCGACGCCATCCCATTCTGCTGCGACTGCGAAGGATCTGACATCGGAGCCAGGAAGGACAGAATGACCGCGCCCTGCACGGACCGGTGCACGGGACTTATCTGTGGCGCGCCGCTCCCGATCCCTCGTTCCACCATAGCCCGCTCATGTGCCGTCAGCTGCACATCGCTCCCCTGCTGCGAAGGATACTGAGCCAGGAGCTGTCCGTCACGGCCTATGAGGACAAGCTGGTCAAAGAAGACGACCATCCGCATGTCTCTGCGCAGGCGGTCAACGAGTGCATCCTCGTCCGCCTGCCACAACCCTCTGTCACTGGCAAACTCCATCAGAAGCCCCTGGCCAGTCTGGACGAAATGGGGTATCTCTTCGCCAGCGATGCGGGCATCCCTGGCCATCTCATTCACGGCCTCAGTCCTGGCGAGTCGGAGCGCCGTAGCCGTCACCGCATAGACGAGCACCACGGTGATTAGGCCTATCAGCGGAACGAGCAAGAATAACAGGCGTCGGTTTAAGGTGCGGCTGTAGGGAGGGGCACGACGAGTCACTCGCACGGGGCGACTTTGAGGGAACAGTAGGTAGAGTACTTGGATCGCCAGGGCGGCTGCGAAGCTCTCGAGAAGCATTGGCCCGGCGTACGACCCTGTGAGGGACACCGCATAGTCAACACCCGACAGACCCGACTCCGCGACACTGACAAAGGTGGACACCTGCAGCAGCAGAGCCGCGAAAGGAGTCATCAGTGAGACGGCTGCGATCGGCTGGCGCAGAACCCAAGGTAAGCGCCCCTTATAGTTCTGACGCAGGAGAAAACCGACCAGGAAGCCGAGGAACCCAAGATGGAAAGGATCGGCCACGGCACCGGTCGTCGTGCCAGCTCGGAGAATTCCTTTGGTCAGTCCGACTACGAATGCCGGCCCCGGTCCAAGCCAGGCGCCGGCAGCCACGACGGGGACCATGCCAAGAAGAGGCGCATAGGGCTCGGCGGGAGTGAATGGAACACCCGGGCGCGGCAGCAGATGGCGGCCGGAGAAGCCGAGCACGAGGAGACGCTCAGAGGCAAGGGGAACTCCCAGACAGACCACGAAGAGCAGGAATCGGCGGCGATCGAAACTGAGGACATCTCGACGAGAGACGATCAGGATACCCAAGCTCAGCAGCAGCTCGAGCGCGAGAAGACCGTAGCCCCAAGCATTCGGCTCCAGGAAGATCAGTCGAGCCCAGGATCTCCAGATCTCAAAATGCATAGTTGCTCGCAGTCTACCGGGGAAGGGAGTCGCCGAGAGATTATAGCATAGACGTGGGTTTCCTCCAATCTTGCTCGCGCAACCCGCCAGTGTATAATGACTGGCAGACTGTCCGCTGATTCTGGCATCTGGGCCAGTCTGAGCACCTGCATTGGTGAGCAAGGTCGAGAGGATGGCATGGAGATAGAAGTCGCTGTGGCCAAGATCGGCAAATGGGCCACCAGCCAAAGCGGAGACACCCTCGAGATGGTCGAGAGACCACAGGGCGGATTCTCGTTTGTCCTTGTCGACGGGCAGCGATCCGGGCAAGCAGCCAAGGCAATCAGCAACCTCGTGGCACGGAAAGCGATCTCGGAATTGGCAGAGGGCGTACGCGATGGAGCTGCCGCCCGCGCGGCTCACGACTACCTTTACACGTACAAAGGTGGCAAGGTCTCGGCCACACTCAACATACTGTCGGTCGATCTGATCACGGACACCCTGGTTCTCTCTCGCAACAGCCGTTGCCCAATGGTCGTCGTGACTCGAGGAGAAGGGTTGAAGCTGCTCGACGAGCCAGTTGACCCGATCGGTGTGCGGCGCGGCACGAAGCCCTCTATCACTGAACTGCCTCTGGACGAAGGCACCCTGGCAGTGGTCTACACGGACGGCCTGGAGAGAGCAGGCTCGTGGTCGAGCCCAGGCCTTGACGTTCCGAAGGCCGTCCAAGAGCTGGTGAACAAAGGGCAGGAAAGTGCCCACGCGGTGGCTGATGCCCTGCTGGAGCAGGCTCTGGAATTGGAGGATGGACGTCCGCGCGATGACATCAGCGTGCTCGTGCTCCACATCGCAGAGCGCCAGGTTAAGCACGACGTGCGGCACCTCCTTCTGAGGGTGCCACTATAGAGGAAAAGGGTACCGTGCAGGCGAGGACAGAAGGAACCTCCGATCGCTGTGCGCGGCCCGCCGAGTGACGCCGTCACCGGTTCCGCCGGTTGTGCGTACGCGTCGCACTCCCCCGACTTGAACAATAGAGCCACGGAAGACACGAATCGAGAATGTCAGCCCCTGATTGCCGTCGTGGGCCCCTGTGCTTCAGGGAAATCGACCCTTGTGGAGGGCTTACGGCGGCGAGGCTATAACGCCGGAGAGGTCAGTCAAGAGCACTCCTACGTTCCCGCGATGTGGCAGCGACTTGCGGACCCCGACCTCCTCATCTACCTTGACGTCTCTCAGAGAGTCGCCAGCGAGCGCAGGAGCGGGGAGGCACGAGCGGGTTGGTGGGAGGCACTGGATCAGCGGCTGGAGCACGCGGCTCAACATGCTCACCTACGCATCGAGACGGACGGTCTTACCCCGGCACAGGTGCTGGAAAGGGCGCTGTCATTCTTGGACCGGCGGGCTATTAGACCCAAGAGGGGAGCCCCCACGGATGAGCAGCGGTGAGCCTCAGAGAGCTGCCAACCTAGATTCGATTGCGACTTTGCCCCCATGAAGGTATAATCACACTCAAAGCGGCGAGCGGATCACTGTCCAACAGTCGCCTGCGGACAAAGAAACGAAGTTGCAGACGTGGCGGGCGCTACGACGCCCGCTTTTTTGACTGAGAGATTGCTATGAGTTGGATTAGTATCGGACTCTGGCTTGCTGGAACAGCGGTCGTGATGCTCGGGCCGATCCTCGTCATTCACGAGTTGGCCCACTTCATCTTCGCCAAGCTGGCCGGCGTTCGCGTCGAGGAGTTTGGCCTGGGGTTCCCACCGCGACTTCTCGGACTGTTTCGAGGGAAGGGCTACCTTAGAATCGGAAGCACTCGTGTGGAAGTCCCGCGTGCTTTCGGACTTCCACCCGACCTTGAAAAGGACGCTTGGGCAGAAGCCGTCGCGAGACCGCGCGACGACGGGGCGTACGTCTTGGAGGACCTCAAGGTTCCCGGCGAGGACGCAGCCGGGCTGACCCCGGCGCGTGGACGGGTGGATCGCAAGCTGCACATCAGTGGCAAAGTGACCGAACTGGAGCCAGGGACGCTCTACAGCCTCAACCTGCTTCCCATGGGGGCCTTCGTCCGGATGACGGGCGAGGAGGATCCGTCGGATCCGCGCAGCCTGGCGGCAAGGCCTCGAGGGTGGCGGTTGGTCGTGATGGCAGCGGGGCCATTGGTCAACATCCTGGCGTCCATTATGCTGCTCGTCGGCGCGTACTCAAGCGGCTTCCCCACGGAGTGGCAGGTGAAGGTCACAAGAGTAGAGCCTGGCACCGCCGCTGAGGAAGCAGGGCTGCAGGACGGAGACCTCCTCCTTGCTGCGAACGGCGAGCGCATCGACGAGGGCTTGGGCGAATTGCAGCGCGTTATCCGTGATGTCCCGGGAGAGACCATTGAACTGGAGGTCAGACGGAACGGAGAGCGCATCTCTCTGACAGCGACGCCAAAGCGTCGTGACGACTACGGCTACCTGGGCATCGTGATGGCACCGTGGCCCGACCGGAGTGGGCTTCGGCGCTACCGTCTGGACAAAGCCCTGAGAGCAAGCGCCGGTGATCTGGTGATGATCGCTAGACGGACACTCGAGCTGCCGGCGCTGCTGATTCGGGGCGACATCAGCTCGCAAGAAGCGCGACCGACAAGCCTGGTCGGCATAAGCCAGATTATGACCTTCTCGCTTCAGCAAAGCATAGAGTGGGGCTTGGCTTTTCCGGCGCTTCAAACGGCGTCACTTATCAGCCTAGCCCTTGGCTTGACGAATCTCCTCCCGCTTCCTGCCCTCGACGGCGGGCGCATTGTCTTCGTGCTTATCGAGGCCATTCGAGGGCGCCGGGTGCCGCCCGAGCGCGAGGCCGTCGTACATCTCATCGGGATGCTTATCCTGGTCGGACTGATGGTTCTAGTCATGCTTCAGGATCTGCTGAATCCCATCATTCCTTGGTCCCTGTTAAGGTAGGGGAGGCCTAGGACGCCATGGACGAACAACTTGCCACTCTGCTACGGGAGCTGCTGGAGAGCGACAAGACGCCCGACCAGACCACGCTGTACTATTTCTCCAATCTCGAAGCTGAGGAAGCGGCAAGAGTGCGAGAGACGTGGTCAAGGCTGCCCGCGGATCTTCGACTGGCCCTGACGTCTCGATTGGTGGAAATGGCTGAGGTCGACTTCACGCTCAACTTCGGCGCTGTCTTCCGCATAGCTATGGACGATCCAGATCCCGACGTGCGGAAAGTCGCCATTGAAGGCCTCTGGGAGGACCAGGATGTCCGGCTGGTTCCTCGGCTTGCCGAGCGGCTAGAGAAGGACGAATCCGCATCCGTCCGGGCGGCCGCGGCGAAGTCCCTGGGGCGCTTCATCCTGTTGGGTGAGCTGCAGAAGATCCGTCCCAAGCCGCTTTCGGTGGCGTACGAGGCTCTCGTGAAGGCCTACACAACGTCCCATCAAGAGCCGGACGTGCAGCGACGCGCTCTTGAGTCATTGGCTTACATAGGAAACGAGAGCGTCATCGCGTCGATTCGCGAGGCTTACGCATCGGCCAGAGAGAGACTTCGTGTCAGCGCGGTCTTTGCTATGGGACGGAGCGCCGACGTTCGCTGGGAAGAGGAAGTAAAGCAGGAACTGTTCAACATCAACCCCGAGATGCGCTATGAGGCCGCCCGGGCTT
>JASFVD010000217.1:0-5081 GCA_050050015.1 Anaerolineae bacterium
GGCGCATCCATTCCAGCGCCTCTGCAATCGGAAGGTCGGGCTTGACGGTGATGGGGTTCTTCGTCATTCTGTTCTTGACCAGCATTTTGGACTCCTCCTTCTCGTCGGGCACCAGAACCCGACCTGCTTAGCCTGTCGGGCCGCGGGCGAATGCCGCCAGACCCGACCCGCCCTCGAACGAGTGTATTCCTGCCGAGTCAGCGTTTCAGGATAAATGCTCCTCTACGTAGCTCTCCAGCTGGCGAACCGTCGACTCATCGAGTGCCGGATCCTCGTGTTCTGCAACCAACTTCTGTCCACGCTTGTGGGCGCGATCGACCGCTCTCTTCCGACCCGTGTCCATCCATTCCTCGAGCCCCGTGCGATCGACCACAGTCGGCGTCCAGAACTCGCTGCGGCAACGCTTGACAGTGTGCATCTCCATCAAATAGTTGCCATCGGACCCCACGTTGGCAATGACGTCGTAGGCCAGCGTGTCTGGCCCAACTTCGATCCCCTCCTCATAGCGACGCATCATACCGCACATCTCGTCGTCGAGGACGAGCTTCTCGGAAGAGAAGGCGAGGTAGGAGCTGAGGATCCCGCCGGCGTGAAGCACGAAGTCCACGCCGCTATTGACCGTGGTCAGAAGGGCAAACATGGACTCGAACCCTGCCTGAGCATCGGGGAAGCTCGCATCGGCCAAGGATCCTCCGCTTCGCGATGGCAGCTCATAGTAGCGAGCTAACTGGGCGTGGGCGCCGATCATGAGAGATAGCTCAGGGCTGCCTATGGCAAGAGCACCGGTCTTCATGTCGATATTGGTGGACGTCGAGCCATAGATAGCCGGCGTGCCTGGATTGACCAGCTGCGTCAGCACGACAGCCGCGAGCAGCTCAGCGTTCTGCATAGCCAACAATCCGGCGAGCGTGATCGGCCCCGTCGATCCCGCCATGGCCAGGGCAGCGATGACGACAGGCTGTCGGTTCTCCGCATAGACCAGCAACGCCCTCAAGCTCTCATCACTATAGCCCAGTGGGCTCAGGCTATTGATGAGCGCGACCGTCACCGGGTGATGGTCGATATTCTCGCCAAGGAGGATCTGGGCCATCTCCATCGTGTGTCGCGCTCCGTCGTGACCCTCGGAACTGCCAATGAAAGGCTTGTCCGAGTGGAGCATATGCGCTTTCAGCATCAGCAAGTGAGCGGCCTCAGAGGGAACGTCAGAGGGCTCAACGAGCAGGTGCCCGCTGAGATCCTGGTTCGGCAGGGCATCTGCCAGGCGGACCAAGTCCTCGTAGTCGTCCATCGTGGGCTCACGCTTCCCCACCTCACAGTCCACCAGGAACGGCGCCCCGTAGCCGGGGGCGAAGACCGGGCTGCCGTCTCCAACGACTACGCTCTTGTCGGGATCCGGGGCATGAATCGTGAACTGCTTTGGCACCGAGGCTATGGCATCCAACACCTGCTGCTCTTCCAGGAAGACCTTTTGTCCGTCCGTTCTGAAACCGTGTTTGTCGAATAGGTCCAGGACGTCATCGTGTGGAAAACTGACTCCCACAGTCTCCAGGACCCGCATACTCGTCTGGTGGATGTCCTCTATCTCATCGTCGCTAAGGAACTCCCGCCAGTGTCGAAGCATCACCATCGTCTCCTTATCATGTCAGTGTCGGTAGGACCAGCCCCCCGTAGGGTAGGACCGCGGCAGCCGCATCCCTTTCCAAGCCGCCTAGCGCCTCATCGGCGGCCTGCTGTAGGTCGCTAGCTCGCTCAAGGTGTACTTCTTCCAGTTCCTCCGCGCTCATGCCATCCGTGACCACAACAATGCGACATCCCATCTCGTGCAGCAGCCAGGAGAAGGTGAATAGGACGCATCCCTTCTCTCCGCCCATCTCCTCATCCTCAACCAACTGCCCGATTCTCCTGGGGCCCGGCATCCGGCGCATCCACTCTCGGAACTCCTCGTGCTCGAAGCCTTCGTAAATGCCCTCCGTGCAGGCGTTGACCATGATCAACGTTCCGCCGGGCTTCAGGTAGCGATCCACGCCGCCGCAGACGCGAGATCCGCCCTGAAACAAGCTAACCTCCAGAGCGGGATCCCCAACGCCAGCGATGAGTACGTCGACCGATTGGGGCAGACTGACCTCTACGTTGGGAAGCATGCAGTCCCGGGCGGCGCGATGGGCCGCCACGTGGTCACCGCAAAACACGTCCACCAGCTGCCGCTCCGAGTTTAGCACGGTGTTGACCACGAGATCGATCCCGCTGATGGTGGCAAAGTCCTCTATGTCGGCCCGGATCGGATTCTCGGGGGATATGACGCCCATCAATGACGCGCAGTTCAACTCCAGGAGAGGCTCGACGAAGAACTTGTGGTTGTGGTAGATGGCACGTCTGCTGGAGACCCCTGGCATCACGATCTTCCCGCTGCCCGACCAGCCGGCGAGCATGCAGGGCATGACGTTGCTCACGCCGAGCTTCAGCTCAGCCTCGGCAAACCGTCGATGCACCTCGACCGGCGTGCCCAGGTGGGTGGCGCCCATATCGACCATAATACCGTCATTGTCAGGCTCGTTAGTTAGCACCTCGACACGGTTCACCACGTCCTGACCGACGTTCTCCACCAACTGCTGCCGTCCGTCCGGGGCGTGCATGCCGCCACCGCTTATCACCGTGATCCGCTCGTCAGGCACCCCCAGGCCATTGAGTTGGTCAAGAAGAATGGGAACGATGTCCTCGTTCGGCGTGCTGCGAGTGCGGTCAGTGACCGCGACGCACGCCTTGGCGCCGGCCCCGACCTTGCTCGCCAAGCCTCCCCTTTCGAAGGCAGCCTCGATCGACTCACGTAGCAGTCCTTCTGGATCGGAGGCGGCCTCCATCGGTCTTGGGTTGCGCACGCCCACCAGCTGATCGTCGGGTAGCTCCAGCGTCAGCTTCTCCCGGCCCATGGGAATCCTGATCTGCATCACATCTCCCTCTCGCTTCTGCGCCTCGCGCTAGTGCCCTCGCAGGAAGCTATCACCTTCCAGCTCGATCCCCTCCTCGTATCGAGTAGGGCGCAAGATGTTTTCTTCGGGCTCCAGCTCGCCTGTGACCAGATCCGCAACCCGCCTGCCGGCGGCCGGTGCCAGCATCACTCCAGCCCAGTAGCCGCAGTTGAGGTAGAACCCCGACACCTCCGGCACGGGACCGATGAGTGGTTGATCGTCTGGCGTATAGACGTAGTAACCTGCGCTGGCATGGACGTCAGCTCGCTTCAGCTTCATCGCGACATCCTTCCAGAAAGGCGTGATATGCCTCAGTTTATCGAGGACAATGGCAGCGAAGTGGGGATCCGTGTACAGGTCCTCGGAGGGATCATGATCGACCGGTTCATCGGGGTCGACCCAGGCGATGTAGGCGCCGTCGGTCTCCGGCCGCCAATAGGCATCTCGGACGATATCGATGGTCAGAGGGGCATCCTTAGGCACCAGGGGTTGTTCGGAGAGGAAGACCTTCTGACGGCGTACGGGCTCCAGCGGCAGATCGAGCCCCACCATCTCGCCCACCTTCCCCGCGAAAGGTCCGGCAGCGTTCACCACAGTCCGAGTAGCGATGGCACCTCGACTTGTCTCGACCCCACACACGCCCCGTCCATCTTGCAGGACATCCGTCACGGTGGTTCTCACCAGAAACTGAGCATCGGACCCCTTGGCCAAGCCCTGAGTTGTCTCGTGCGCGGAAAGCCAGCCATCGTTCTGGCGGAACGTCCCTGCCACAACGCTGTCCGACAAGTAAGGGAACCGCTCTCGCGCCTCATCCCCGGTGAGGAACTCGGAATCCGTCACGCCCAGTTGATGGTGCTTCTTGACGGCTCCTCTCACGGCGTCGATCATGTCGGCATCCTCTGTGACGAAGAGATAGCCTTGGTGATGCAGATCGATGTCGTAGCCTGAGATTCCGATCACGTCCGCGAAGTTCTCGAAGACATCGATGCTCTGCTGTGCCAGCTTGGACATGGCTGGCTCGGTGAACTGCGCGCGGAAGCTCTCGATGGACTCGGGAGTGGTCAGCGTCGACAGGCCATCGCGCTTCTCGACCACAACCGCGTCCAGTCCAGCGCGCGACAGCCAGAACGCAGTCGCCACACCGACAATGCCACCCCCCACAACGGCCGCGTCGGCCGTGTCAGGAAACGTCTCGTCGCTCGGGATGAAGACTTTCCCCATCTAGCTACGCTCTCGACGAAGAACCTCTGATCCGCCGAAGAATCGCTTTCCAGAGCCCAGCCAGGCCATCAGGGTAGAAGATCATCACCACGATCATCAGCACGCCGTAGATCACCAGGTGAAGTCCTGGCAGCTGTGTGAGGTTAGACCGGAGGAACTCTATGAAGAAGACGAAGGGGAAGGCGACCACCATCCCGCCCCACATACTGCCACGCCCCCCGATGTAGGCCATAGCCAGTACCTCAACTGTCTTCGACGTGTGCATGAGTGTCTTCGGCGTCAACGAAGCGACGTAGTGCGCGAAGAAACCACCGAGCCAACCCGCAAAAGCACAGGAAAGGGCGAAGTTGAAGACCCGGTAGTACGTCGGATTGATCCCCGATGCCTTGGCAGCCGCTATGTTCTGCCCGATGGCCTTGAAGGCCAGGCCGAAGCGTGAGCGGGTCACCTGACGAAGGACGATGTACACCACCAACATCATCACCAGGATGATGTAATAGTAGGGCAAGTTGCTGGTCGTCGCCAGAAGCGTCGGCGGGTGCAATCCCAGTGAACCGCGTGTCAGGGGGGTCAGGTTGCGCACGAGACCCATGAGCGCGATGCCCACGAACCAGGCCATCACGGCAGCAAAGATGCCGCGGAGCCGCAGCGTCAGTGATCCGAGTCCGAGCCCGAGGAGGCCCGCCACTATGGCTCCGATCCATATGCCGATCCATGGGGAGATGCCCGGCTGGACGATCAAGAACGGCATCTCGTTGGCCAGGATGGCGGAGGTGTACGCACCGACGCCCAGGAGCGCGGCAAACCCGAAGTTGACCACGTTGATGTAACCAGCCGTGAAGTCGAAGGCAGCCGCCTGCGCCGCCAGGAAGGCTCCCGTGATCAGCCACCGAA
>JASFVD010000218.1:0-5064 GCA_050050015.1 Anaerolineae bacterium
CAGCCCTTGGGTTCCTCCCAGCGACAATCCACTGGCGACTTGGCAAGCAGTACCCGCCCTATTGGGCACTCACTACCCCATCACGAATACTCTTCGATCGTTCTCTGGCGTTTACCGAGGGTCGGATCCGGACCGCACGGTAGCCGCAGCCCCTCGGGCGAGCTGGGGCAACAGCGTCGACGTCGTCATCCCTTTCGGCAGCGACCTCGATGCCAATGGCAGCGTGACGGTAACATGGAGAGAAATCGGTTCGACGTCGTGGGAGACAGAGACGGTCCAGCGCGCCGCCGGCTACTACACCGCGGCACTGGATCTAGCGCCGCCCGGTGCCTACGAGATCCAGACAACTCTCTCGGACCAAGCAGGTGTGCAGTTTGGGACCGATCTAAGCAGCACTGTCTCACTGACTATGACCTACTCGTGGTACGACGTATTCTTGCCCCTTGCCGTCAGGCAGTCAACGTCTCCCTAGTAAAGGTTCCGATGAGGCCAGCAGCCTTGTCGGCACCTTCGGACGATATGTGAACGTGAGATACCGGAAGACAGTCTGTATCGTGTGGCCCGTCATCGCACTGTTGACACTGGTCGCCCAGGCCGGTTCACCGACCGTGCCGGCTCGGCTATCGAACCGTGTCGGGCTAGTAGTTGGTTTCGGTGACGGCACGTTCACCCGCCGATGCGTGACATTCAGCGAGGCTCAGATCAGCGGATATGAGGCGCTGATGCGCTCGGACCTGGATGTCCGCGCCACCGGGGGGGCTGTCTGCAGAATCGAAGAAACCGGATGTCCCACCGACGACTGCTTCTGTGCCATGCCCGACTATTGGTCCTACTGGCGCATGGTCGATGGAACGTGGGAGTACTCCCAATCTGGTGCCCTTGGTACGACCGTGCAGGACGGTGACGTCGACGGCTGGAACTGGGGAGCTGAGCCGCCACCCACCCTACAGTTTGATCAGATCTGCTCACCGTTTGCCGTGTACATGCCACTAGTCTTGACAGGGAGAGCACAGCTTGAACCATAGAACACCCGCCGTCTATCCGCTATGGATCGCCGCACTGACCCTTACACTGGCTGCAGGTAGCCTACCGCATGCCGTCGCTCAACAATCAAATCGCGTTGCGCTGGTCATCAGATTTGGCGATGGCTCCGTCCTCACTAGCTGCGTCGAATTCGATGAAGCGGAGATAAGCGGCTATGAGGTGCTGAGAAGGGCCGGACTGAGCATCGTGGTGGCATTTGACTCTGGCCTTGGAGCAGGTGTCTGCAAGATCGAGGACGAGGGTTGCTCGAAGGACAGCTGTATGACGTGTGATGCCCCGAACTACTGGTCCTACTGGCACCTGACAGACGGCTCCTGGGCCTACTCTCAGCTCGGGGCCAGCAGCTACAAGGTCCAGGATGGGGATGTCGAGGGTTGGCGCTGGGGAACCGGTGAGCCTCCCTCTGTGATAGCTTATGATCAGATCTGTGCACCGCCGGCGACCGACACACCTGTCCCGCCGACGGACACGCCCGTCCCACCCACCGCCACGCCGCTTCCCACGGACACGCTGGTGCCGGCGCCCGATGCTTGGTTCCGCCTCGACGAGAACCCGGTCGCTGCCGGTTCGTGCACGATGCTGCGCTGGGACACCTCCAATGCCCGGCAGGTCTACCTCGACGGAGAGGGGGTGGACATGGTCGGGAGCCGCCAGGTGTGCCCGACGGAGCCGACTGATTATGAGCTGAGAGTCGTTGGCCTTGAGGAGGAAAAGACATTCCGGCTCACACTGGGAGTGACGGGCTCCGTGGCGACAGCGACCCACACGCGGCAGTCCACTGCCGCGCCCTCCTCCCCCACGGCGGGCACGCGAGCCACGTCACTTCCGGCGTTTCCGACATCCGAGACGGATGTGGAATCGTCACCATCACCCAGTCCAACCAGCCCGCCAACCGCATCCCCTACGGCAACGTCGGGACCGGCGCTGTCGCCGACAGCCTCGCCATCACCATCAGCCACGCCAGTCCGTGTAGCGGCGGCAGTGGACACCGAGGATGGAAGGATGGAGCAAGAGGAGTCGGCGGCGTCAGTCGAGGAGGATTCTCCGTCACCCCAGCCGCTCATCGGTTACATTGTCTTCGGCTTGATCGTCGGAGGCCTGGTGGGCTGGCTGATCTACAGGGCTAGGTCTGGGAGGACGCGTGCGTAGGCTCCTTGGTGGTGCAATCTATCTCCTGAGCGGAACGCTGGGCGTGCTGGCCTTCGTCTACCCATTCTTCACGTCGTCCGAAGCTGCGGCACAACAGGGCGTGGCACACGGCCAAGACGCGTCGCTCCTTACGGCCGCCCTGGTAAGCTTGTCCGTCATTGCGCTTCTCGTGGAGCTTCAGGGGCGATCTCTGAGCGCTAAGACGGTGGCAATGCTCGGCGTGCTAGTGGCCGTCACCAGCGTGCTCCGGTTTCTCGAGGTAGCCTTTCCCCTGCCCGGCGGGTTCTCTCCCATATTTGTCCCCATCATTGTGGCCGGCTATGTGTTTGGCGGGAGATTCGGTTTCCTCATGGGGACCTTCACTCTCCTTGCATCGGCGCTCGTGACGGGCGGCGTCGGACCTTGGCTCCCTTACCAGATGTTCACAGCCGGTTGGGCTGGCCTCACGGCTGGCTGGCTGAAGCGAATCGTCGACTGGACGCGCCAATGGGTGGGCGGACCACAGACTGCAACACACATAGCTCGCCCTACCTCGAACACGTCCAGACGACCTGTGCTGATCCTCTCTGCGTTCGGCTTCCTCTGGGGTCTACTGTACGGCGCAATCATGAACGTCTATTTCTGGCCCTTCGCAGTGGGGCCCGCACGGCAAACGTGGGCTCCAGGCATCGGCCTCGGGGAGACGCTTGCCCGTTATGGCGCCTTCTATGCCGTGACCTCACTAGCCTGGGATCTGGCACGAGCGGTGGGCAACGTGGCCCTTATGCTGGTCCTCGGTGGGCCCATGATCAAGGCACTGGAGCGCTTCCGGCGCCGCTTCCACTTCCAGGTACAACAGTCGGGCAAGCGCGATCTGGCCGAGGCGACGACGAATGCTTGACGTTCGAGTCTGGCTCTTGTGGGCACTGACAACCTTGGTGGCAGCCTCTTCCACACGGAATCCCCTCTACGTGGTCATCCTGCTGTTGATCACAACCGTCGTAGGCGAAACCTGCGCCGCAGGAGAGGGACGGCGGGCTCCACTATCATCACTCAGCTTCGCCGGTGTGGCCGTGCCACTCTCCGCTCTGTTCAACGCGTTGACGGTCCATCTGGGCGATACAGTTCTCCTCCACCTACCGAACTGGCTCCCGCTGCTGGGCGGCACCGTCACACTGGAAGCACTCACGTTCGGAGCCGTCAACGGACTCGTCCTGACTGCTATCTTCGGCGCTTTCTCCGTCTTCAACCAGGTGACACCCGTGCGAGACCTGATCAAGCTCACACCCCGAGCTTTCCACGAGGGCGGTGTCGTGCTATCCATTGCTCTTACGTTCATCCCGCAGACAACCCGCAGCCTGAAGCGCATCCGCGAGGCACAGGCTGTGCGCGGCCACCAGGTGAGAGGCGTTAGGGACTGGCTGCCCATCGTGGTGCCCTTGCTGGTAAGCGGCTTGGAACGGGCCATGGGGCTGGCGGAGGCCATGGTCGCGCGCGGCTATGGCGCAGTCACGAGTAAGGATCAACCTCTCCGGACGCAGGGAATCCTTGCCGTGGGACTGCTAGCGCTGCTGGCCGGGTGGTTGGCGTACCTGTTCACAGCAGCGTGGCGAGTGCTGGCCGTCGCAACCATGGTTACAGGGGCAACAGTCATCGGCATAGCGTTGTGGCTCACAGGGCGTGCCGTGCATCACACTGTCTATCGGCCCCGCCCATGGAACGCTAGCGGCACATTCGCCGTGCTTGGCTGCGCACTCACGCTGGCCGTCGCTCTTACGCAGCGGGAGCGGCTATACTATTCGCCATATCCGCTGCTGGGATTGCCTGAATTCGATCCGTTCGTTGGGTTGGCACTGCTCGGGCTGCTCATACCAGCGGTTCTTACACTGGCCTTCAAGGAACGTGCAAATGGGTCGCACCAAACAGCACGCGAGAGAAGCGACTTGGATGGAAAGGACTGAGCGCTAACAGTCATGACGAATCACGCAACACGTACACCCTTCGTCATCGAAGGACCACGACCAGCTGATTCTTCATCGATCCAGATCAGGGACCTGAGCTATGCCTATCCGGGTTCTTCTGGACCTGCACTGTCGGACGTGACGTTGGACATCACTGATGGCGAGTTTGTCCTCGTTGCGGGTCCCTCAGGAGCCGGTAAGTCAACCTTGCTTCGGTGTCTCAACGGGCTCGTGCCCCACTTCACAGGGGGCACCGTAAGGGGTGAGCTGTCCGTCGGGGGGCTTGACCCCGTTCGGGATGGACCATCGAGCCTGAGTCGGGTCGTCGGCTTCGTCTTCCAGGATCCGGAGTCCCAATTCGTGGTCGATCGCGTTGAAGACGAGATTGCCTTTGCCCTTGAGAACGCCGCCGTTCCACCCACTGAGATGCGCGTGCGCGTGGAAGAGGCGCTTCATCTCCTAGACCTGAGACCGCTGCGGGGTCGCCAACTCGACACGCTCTCTGGTGGGGAGAAGCAGAAGGTAGCTATCGCCACGGCACTGGTGCTCCGTCCCCGCATCCTGGCTCTCGACGAGCCCACGTCGCAGCTCGACCCCCAGTCAGCTGATGACGTACTGCAGACCCTGGTGCGGCTCAATCAGGATTTGGGGCTCACGATAGTCCTCGCCGAGCATCGATTGGAGCGGATCTTGCCCTACGTTGATCGGCTGGTCTACCTCTCGGGGCCCAATCACTCAGTACTAAGCGGTCCTCCGCGCCGGGTTCTGGCTGAGGTTGACCTGAATCCTCCGCTCGTTACACTCGGGAAGGCGCTGAGCTGGGATCCTCTACCTCTTACCATCAAGGAAGGTCAGCGCTTCGCCAAGCCGCTCCAGGTCACGAGCGCCGAATTCCAGGTCCCTAGAGGTCAGCGTGGCTCTCTCCATCCAT
>JASFVD010000219.1:0-5048 GCA_050050015.1 Anaerolineae bacterium
TGACGTCTACCTAGTCACTGCGACGCGTGGCGAGGCCGGTGAGATCGCCGAGCCTGATCTGGCAACCAGCGCCGACCTGCCCTTGGTCCGCGAGGAGGAACTGCGCTGCGCCTGCGAGATATACGGAATTCATCCACCGCGTTTCCTGGACTACGCTGACGGCTTGCTGCCGATCGTCCATCAAGGACAGGCAGTGGGGAAGGTGGTTCGGCTGATCCGCGAGCTGAAGCCGCAGGTGCTCATGACTTTCGGACCCGACGGCATCTACGGTCACTACGATCACATAGCCGTACACCGCTGGGCGACAATCGCCGTGAATTTGGCTGGCGATCCTGGCTGCTTCCCCCACCATGTGCAGGGTGGCTGCGAGCCGCACAGGGTCAGCAAGGTGTACTACCGCGTGCTGCCCACGGGGGTTGTGGAGGCGATGGGCGAGGGCGACGAGCCGGCCGCGATGATGATGGATGGCGTGCCCTTCTACCTGATCGGTCGTGATCTCGATGAGATCACGACCGTCATTGACGTCACGGACTACGTGAGGCAGAAGTTGGAGGGGATCCGATGTCACGCGACCCAGGTGGGCCGCCACAATCGCTTCTCCGAAGAGGCCGAACAGGTCCTCCAAGAGATCACGTTCCAGCAGGAGCACTTCCTGCTGGCGCACTCGACCGTCGGCTGGCTGGATGAGGTTGAGACTGATCTGTTTGCCGGCATCCGGTAGAGGATTTCACCCAGATCTCATTGCGGGCGACGAGGAGCCAACAGGGCGACACCGAGCGTGCACTCAGGAAGACGCCGGGTCCCTGTTATGTGCCTAAGTATGCACAATCTGCCTCGAGTCTAAAGGTGGACATGTCCCGGGTCGAGCGCGGGTCAGTTCGCGACGTGGGAGGAGGTCCACGATCATGTTCACGCTGGGAACGCTGAGGGACTTGATCTCGAGCGCCGACTCCGTGCTCGGGACGACCAACGCGTGGGTGCGGGGAACCAGGGGATGGAAGCGAAAGCTGCAGCTGGAGCTCCTGAGCAACATCGAGCTGGGCTTCTCGTACGTCAAGTACGATCTGCCCGTCGACGACGTGATTGCCAACCTTCAGACCGGCAACATGAAGGCTGCGCTGGAGTCTGGATTCAACTTCAGTTCACTGAAGAGAGGCAGGGTCACGCGCGATGTCGCAGGGGGCCAAGCGCAGTACCAGCAGTACGTTGGCTGGTCCACCGAGCGGCTTTTCTCGAACATCTGCGTGAAGATACGGGATCTACAGACCATCGTCAAGATGGACCCCGACAATGAGAAGATCCGCAAGAGCGTGCGCGTCATCAACATTCTGAAGCTGATGTTGCTCCTGATGAAGCACATCAACTCGTAGCTGCTCGTCCTGCTACGTTCTTGCTGAGGCCAATCTTGCCCATCACTGATAACACCGACGACGGTCCGACTGCTGCGTCGAACCAGAGCGCTGAGTTCAATACCGGACGTGTGCTCACCGTCAGCGCAGCGCACGGCGTGCACGACACGTACACGGCTTTCCTCCCTTCGCTGTTGCCTGTGTTCATAGCCAGCTTCGCGCTCTCCAATACCCAGGCTGGGTTGCTGACGGTCTTCTTGCAGATCCCCTCGCTGCTCCAGCCCTTCATCGGTCACCTGGCCGACCGGATCAGTCTTCGACGCTTAGTCATTCTGGCCCCGGCCGTAACCGCCGCGATGATGAGCTTGCTGGGTGTCGCACCAAGCTACGCCGTGCTGGCCCTGCTCCTGACGGTGGCTGGCGCCAGCTCGGCCAGCATACATGCGGTTGGTCCCGTGATGACCGGGCGTCTGGCTGGGGAGAGTCTGGGGAGAGGGATGGGGTTTTGGATGGTCGGCGGAGAGGCCGGTCGTACGCTCGGCCCCCTGGTCATCGTCACCGCTATCCAGTTCTTGACACCTAGCGGTACTCCCTGGTTGATGGTCGCAGGCTTGGTGATGTCGGTGCTTCTATTCTTCTTGCTTCGAGACGCAGTCGGGCGACAGTCATCGGCGGTCGAGCCTCTCCCCTGGTCGCAGGCCCTGCGCAGTCTGGGCCCGCTGCTCCTGCCGCTGATTGGGCTCATCGTGAGCCGCTCCTTCATGGTCTCGGCGTTGACGACGTATCTCCCGACCTTCCTCAGTGGGGAGGGGGTAGGACTCTTTGTTGCTGGTGCCTCCCTCTCCATCTTGGAGGGTGCAGGCGTGGCAGGGGCATTGGTCGGCGGCTGGCTGAGCGATCGATTTGGCCGTCGGGTAATTCTTCTTACGTCGATGACGGGCACGCCGCTGCTGATGTTTGCCTTTCTGCTAGTCACCGACTGGCTCCGCGTGCCCCTCTTGCTGCCTATGGGCTTTCTGGCCCTCTCGGTTGGTCCGGTTCTGATGGCGTTGGTGCAGGAAACCTCTCCCGAGAGCCCGGCCTTGGCGAACGGCGTCTACATGGCTCTAAGCTTCATCATACGATCTGGGGTGATCATTCTCGTAGGGGGTCTGGGAGACCTTTTCGACCTACGCGTGGCGTTCGCGGTGAGCGCTGCTATTACGCTTCTCGGACTGCCCGTCGTTCTGCTGCTGCCCCCGACGCCCTCTGGTCAAGCAGAAGCGCTCAGCTGATTGAGGCGCTAGTCCCTCGCGTCAAGGAGGGCTGCTATCAGGTTCCTCTTGGAGAAGTGGCCTCGACTAGCGTACGCGGCCAGCCCCTCGCGTCCCAGGAGAGCCTTGGTGATATCCTCGATGGAGACCCCTCTGTCGTGTAGGGAACGTGCCTTTTCCATCAGTTTCTCCCAATCAGCTATCTTCCGCTCGAGCGCACGGCAACCGTCCTCGACGAAACCGGCGTGCGAGCAAACAAGCAGCTGAGGCCGAAGCGTGCGTACTCTTCGCAGCGAGGTCAGAATCTCGTGGGCGTTCTCGTCTGCCCGCAGGTAGCGGGCTCGCTCATGGATGTAGAGGTCGCCCGTAAAGAGCCACCTCTGCTCCGGCTCGAAGAAGCACACGTGGTCGGGGGAGTGACCGGGGGTGGGTATCACCACGAAACGGTAGTTAGGGGTTTCGACGACGTGCCCCAGTGGCTGAGCGTCGATGTCGTCCGGTTGTCCCCAGACGAACCTCCGATACCATTCGAGGCGGGGGACACGCCCTAGCACCGGGAGCGCTGCCGCAGGCACGGCCACGGGGAGCCCCAACGAGGCATGGAGTGCGTGGTCTCCGCCGGAATGGTCTTCGTGGTGGTGGGTGTTGATCACCAGCCGGATGTCCCTTCCCCTGCACCAATCGACCATCCCCGAAGCCGTGGCTGGAGGTCCGCTCTCAATAAGGAGATCGTCTACCAGGTAAGCGTCGACAGTTCTCAGCGGGCGACCGAGAAGCGTTCGCGCCAGATGTATGCGGGTGATAGGTCCACGGCGTGTTGCACGAAGCATCTAGTGCTCACTCGGGCCACAGGCTCAACTGGCGCGGGGCGCGCCAGCCATTGAGGAGGACAAAGGGAGCCGTACGATTCGTTGCGATTCCCAGCTTACTCAGATCGCTCAGGTCGCTCAGCTTCCCCAGCCGGCGCGCCCTCGTGATCCTGTCTGCGCTCTTCGGTCCAATCCCAGGGACGCGTAGGAGTTGGCGCCGGCTGGCTGTGTTGATCTCGACCGGGGACTCCTTCAGGTTGCGGCAGGCCCAAGCCAGCTTGGGGTCGATCTCCAGCGGCAGGTTTCCTTCCCTATCGAAAGGAAGCTCCTCCGCGGTGAAACCGTAGTCGCGTAGGAGGAATGAGGCTTGGTAGAGCCGATGCTCTCGCTCAGGGGGCGTTGGGGCGTGAGACTGTAGCGGCGTGTCAGGAATTGGCGTAAACGCCATGAAATAGGTCCGCGCTAACCCGGCCTCCCGGTGGAGATACTCGGTGGTCGTCAGGAGCTCGACATCGCTCTCGTCGCTGGCACCGACGACGAACTGCGTCGTGGAGCTGGGCCAGCTCCCGGGTCGCCCGCGTCGGATCTCCTCGATCCAGCGGAGCCGCTTCAGCAGCTCATCGTTGAAGGTCTTGTGGGGAGCCAGCGCGCTGAGGCGCTTGGTGTTCGGAGCCTCCAGGTTCACCGACACGCGGTCAGCGAGGCGCATTGCCGCCTCGATCTGATCGCGTTCAGCACCCGGCATGATCTTGAGGTGGATATACCCGCGAAACTCGTGGCGTTGCCGGAGGGTCTCGGCGACTGCGATGAGTCGGTCCTCAGTGTGGGGGCCTCCGCCGGCGACGGCAGAGCTGATGAATATCCCCTGAGCAACTCCGCTCTGATGGAGCTGCATGAATAGGCGGGCTAGTTCGTCGGGGGAAAAGGTGGCGCGGCGGAAGTCTCGGCCCTGGCGGAAGGCGCAGTAGTGGCAATCGCGCTCACAGGCAGACGTGAGAAGCGTCTTGAGCAGGGCAATGCGCTTTCCACCTGGCATCACGGCGTGGTGAACGGACTCGGCTAGCGTGTCCGCGCGTCCGCGGGGAGCCGATCGAGACGAGCAACTCACCTCCTCAGCTGGCTCGAATCGGGCGGCTGGCCCCAGTAGGCTTAGCTTCGCCAGTGCGTCCATGGCAGTCCCCCGTCACCATGATACGAACAAACGTTCGAATTGTCAAGTGGCTCTTGTGTGGCGACCTAGCCCAGGACTCGTGCAGTGTCACTACTCCGTCGAGTCCACTCGATAACGGATGTCCGCGTAGACGAAACCACGGTTCGCCCGCTCAAGCTGCTCATCCAGCCACCGCTGCAGGCCGACTGACTGCATACGGTGATTGTCCGCGATCAGCGTCGGGTATCTGGCAGCAAGTGCTTCGACGTGCTCGCATGGGAAATCGGCACAATCACCGCAGAGGTCGGGGCCTCTTTCGCGAGCGCAGATGCGGATCGTGCAGCCGGGGTCACCACCATCGGCGCGGCAGCCGGGGCATCCCCCCGGCGGCATGAAGCTCTTCCAAGAACTCCCAGAAGCCGGCGAAGCCCGGGACATCACTCCCCCAGTAGGGCCATCCCTCGTCCTCCA
Source organism: Anaerolineae bacterium (assembly GCA_050050015.1). Lineage (GTDB taxonomy): Bacteria > Chloroflexota > Anaerolineae > B4-G1 > B4-G1 > SKLM01. The sequence continues at coordinate 5,033 of JASFVD010000219.1, forward strand.
TAGCCTCGAGCAAAGC
>JASFVD010000220.1:0-5045 GCA_050050015.1 Anaerolineae bacterium
AAGGAGATGAGAAGATCGATGTGGTCTCCCGGCTCCAGTGCCCAGGCCACGCTCGAGTAGCGCGATACGGGCAGAGCGTAGGCCACCTTGCCCTCTGGCACCTGAAGCGCCGCATCCGACCCAGTGCCTCCCAGATCTCCCGCCTCGTCGGTAAGCATCTCTTCCAGAATGGCCGACCCACGTACAATTTCCACGCGCGCTATTCGGCCGAAGGCCTCCGTGGGATCGCCAAGGCCATTCTCGGGCGCCGTCTCCTCCAACCAACTCCGGACCGTCACGGCGTTCGAATCCTCGGTGATCAACGTGCCGCGAGGGATGTTCTGTGCTGCCACCACCACGTCCGTCGTGCTCACAGGTTCCGAGGTGGCATTGGCCTCCTCAGTGACCGGGCCAGGATAGGACTCCGAACCCGAAACCCAAAGGTATCCACCGACGGCCAGGGTGATGACCAAGATGATCCCGCCAACGATGAGTAGCAGTCGTCCACGACGCATGATTCACTCCTTTATTGCGATAGTAACGTACGAGCCGCCGCAAGTCAGGGGGCAGTCTTCCACTACCGCGTTTCCCGCCCGAGGGCAGCTCCTTCCTACTTGACCAGTGTGATGAGTTCCAATTCTCCGACGCCTCCTCCTGAGGGACGCCACGGTACCAGACGCCACGCGTCGCCGCGCACGTCGATGGAGTCGGCGAAGATTCCGCCGCCGGCGACGTCATTCTCGTCCGCGTTGATGCAGACCCTCGACCTGGGGGCATAGAAGACACCGGGCGTCGGCCCGTGGTCTCCCCTGATCGATATACCAAACTCCCTGTCGTCTATGAAGCTCGGATTGCACGGTCCGCAGGTCACGTGATCCCGGGCCGAATAGAGGGACAGTCCCCACGGATCGTCAGCCCAGGGTGAGATTGGCGCGTCATTTGACCTGATGTGGATGTATCCACTGGCCACGACCGTGGCCTGCGAGAGGGCGAAGCCGTCGCCAGTCGCCTCGAAATTGCCCTCGACGAAGTACAGTCCGGTCAGCGTAACGTTGGGCACTGGGATGGTCACGTTCCCTTCCACCCAGTAGACCCCATTCTTGCTCGAGTCAACGGTCCAGTCCGCCGTGTGGTGCTCCGCGCGGTTCTCCGGGTGCTGCACGTAGGCCCTATAGTACTCGAAGTCGAAGGGGAGATTCGGATCCTCGGCCGCCGGCAGAACGTCGATGTCGTCGACGGTCGCTTCCTCTCCCACATTCGAATCCGTGTTCACGTACTCCAGATGCTCAACGTACGGCGTGTCACCCGAGATGTGCACACCGTCGTTGGAGTGCGCAGTCCCCTCCACATGCAGGTTGTCGCCGCTCATATAGAACTGGTCATTACCGCAGCCCGACCCCAGGGCATAGGCGCAAGTGCCTCCGACTCCACCGTACCCATCAGAGATGTCGAACGTGCTGGCGCTGACAGCCTCCACAGGTGCAGTCACGGGGCCAGTGAGCCTGATAAGCACCGTATCAAACTGTGTCTGGACCTCGACCTCAACGCCGCAGCATCTGCCGACGCCGTCGGGTCGGCAACGATTTCCAAGGCAGTCCTCATAGGCATTGCCCTCGCCCAGTGCAGTGTCGCTCGCGCTGAGACGCTCTCCTATGCTGTCCACAAAGTACGCCGTGACGTTGTCGTTGATGTGATTGCCTGGGTTCCCGTCGGTGTCCTCGACACCATTTCGCTCCGCCATGTCGCAGATGGCTTCGAGGACCTTCACTTCCCCACTTGCGTCGTCCGGGTAGGCAGCCCGCACCTGCCACCGGTACAGTCGCCGGGCTCCCGCCTTGGCAGCGGCATCGGCCGCGTTTTGCGCGCGGCGACGGAACAGGTAGACAGTCCCCCCGTCAATGGCCAGACCGACGGCGACGAGGAGCCCGACCAGCGCAAGCACGACGATCACAAGAACCTGCCCCTTGTCCGACGGATCACGTTGCTTCTTCATAGGTGCATCTCCTCCACTCTTCTACGCATGTCCGACCGGTGCCAGAAGCCAACTGTCATCACTCCGTGCTGGGGTCCACCACGCGCTCCCTGGCATGAGCCGTCAGGGGAAGTTGCCCCCCGGGCACGATGGCATTCAGCACCGGTGTGACGAGCTCGTGCGTGTACTGGACGGTCACCGTGATTTGTGATCCGAACGTCGAACCGCTCGGCACCGTGACCACCACATCGAGCGTCTCACCCTGAACGGCGCCGCGAGTAGCACCATAGGCACGCTGACAGGTGCAATCCAGGTGGCGACGATCGTTTCCCTCTGGATCCGGGTTGTGGGGATCGTAGGGACAGGACAAGTCGGCCTGGTCGGGGCACGGACCATCGCTCGACGGCAGGTAGGCAGCGGCGTAGCTAGCTCCCTCACCCGCCACGTCAGTCACCGCCACGTAGGCGAAGTACAGACGTCCCAGATCTAGCGCACCGGCCAGGATGATGAGCAACAAGGGCAACACCAGCGTGAACTCGGCCAGGCTCTGGCCCCGCTGTCGCCGCTCGTCATCGAGAGCTCCTCGCCCCATGATCCTTCGACCTAGCATGTGTCACTCCCTGCCCTGGTTGGATCGCCCCGATCCCCACCGAATCTGTCTCGATCCAGCGGACTACTGTGGTCGCTGCAGCACAATGGTCGTGCCATCACTGTCGCCCTCTTCGTCGTGATTCTCGTTCGGATTGTATATCGCCGCGTGCTCGACGGCTTCTATCCCTAGCTGCACGGAGGGGGTTCCAGAGTCGATCTTGTAACCGGCTGTGGCAGTCTCAATCGTGCACCGGCCGTCCGCCGCGGTGGTGCAGGACATGTGGACCTCCTCTGCGCCAGAGTTGGAGGTGGTGATGACCCCAGTTGCAGTCACCACCGCACCAGCGACCGGGCTGTGGTAGGTGCCGTGCACGGTAATGGTGAGCGTCGCTTTCCACCATCCGCGACCCGGTTCCCATCCGCTCGTGCCATCAATATCGCCCACGTGAACGTGGTCCTGACACACCTCGTCAGCCGAGCAGCCATCGTCATAGCAGTCGATAGGGTCGTTTGGGTTTTCCTGATAGTCTGGCTGCCAAGGATAGAGTGGCCAGGGATTGTGCCCGTCGTTGCACTCGCCACACACAGGCTCCTGATAGGGGTGAGGATAGTAGGGGTTGGAGGCCTCCGGCACGGAAAAATCATATGGATTGTAGTGATAGAGGCAGATGTCGCATGCATCGCCGACCCCGTCGCCGTCCTTGCCGTCGCCGTTCGGTCCGCCGTCGGCCTGCGCCGGGTTGGGAACGAATGGGCAGTTGTCCGACGGGCACGTTTGCTCCGCGACCGTGCCGTCAGTGGGCAGCGGGACGTCGTGATACTCGTCCCCGTCGCTGTCGATGCACGTATCGCACAGGTCGCCCACCTCATCCGCGTCCCGATCAGCCTGCTCAGGGTTGTACACGTCCGGGCAATTGTCCTCGCCCAGGCACAGTCCGTCGCCGTCAATGTCGTTGTCGGGGTCGTAAGGACAAATGTCACACAAGTCCCCGATGCCGTCCGCGTCCGCGTCAGCCTGAGCTGGGTTCTGGACCCCCGGGCAGTTGTCCCATCCGCAATCCTGTTCCGCCACCGTCTCACCCTCGGGAACGGCGACGGACATCTCCCCGTCGTAGTACCCATCCTGGTCGGGGTCGATGCAGGTATCGCAGGCGACCCCTATCCCGTCGCCGTCAACGTCCAGCTGTGACGGATTGTATGCCAGCGTGCAGTTGTCGACAGGGCAGGTCTGATCCATGACCGACCCGTCCGACGGCAGCGCTGCGTTGCGGTAACCATCACCGTCGCTGTCGATGCACGGATCACAGATACTGCCTACACCATCGCTGTCGAGGTCGTTCTGGCTGGGATTGTAGATGTCGGGGCAGTTGTCGTCGGGACACGTGTTCGTGGGAATGCCCGGATCGCCGGCTCCGTCGTCGTCGGTGTCAGTGCAGATGTCGCACGCGTCGCCTTCGCCGTCTTCGTCCAAATCTCCCTGGTCATCGTTGGCCACGCTAACGCAGTTATCGCACACGTCCCCATACTGATCCGAATCCTCATTTGCCTGATCCGGGTTGTAGGTGAAGGGACAGTTGTCGCAGACATCGCCCACGGTGTCCCCGTCGCTGTCAAGCTGGTCCGGGTTGTGGTGATAGGGGCAGTTGTCGCACACGTCGCCAACTCCGTCGGGAGCTGCATTCCCCGCTTCATCGAGGTCACTATCGGCCTGATCCTCATTGGTGATCTCGGGACAGTTATCGCACCGATCGCCGTGGCTATCGTCGTCGGTATTCGTCTGATCGCCGTTGGCCACGGAGATACAGTTGTCACACACGTCGCCCCGACCGTCCTTGTCCACGTCGCTCTGATCGTTTGCCAGCCCGAGACAGTTGTCGCACGCATCGCCGAAGCCGTCGGCGTCGGCGTCCTCCTGGCCCGGATTGGGGACAGCTGGGCACATGTCAGTGTCGTCGTGGACGCCGTCGCCGTCGGCGTCCGCTATCACCAGGTTCCAGAAAAGAATGCTGCGAGCTGACTGGGTGCCGACGTGCAAGGTCGGCCACAGGGCCTGCAAGAGCGGAGTGATGAATGCCACCTCATGGTCAACGCTCACGACAACGCGGTCACCCACACGCGCCGGCTCGTTCGGGTCCCCCTCTCGGCCAGCCTGATCGCAGGCCCCGGTGGCCGTGACACTCGGATTGCACTCGAACGTCGCCGATCCCGGACCTAGATCGCAGCAGACGGTGACGTGGTGGGGCTGGACAAGGAGTGCCGATTCCCGGGTTTGGTACTCGACGGCATAAGGGGAAGAAGGGTGGACAATCCCGAAGCGCGCTCCCTCGCGGGCAGCGTTCACGACACTGGTATAGATGATGAAGACACGGCTGAACTCAATGATGCCCAACACTACCAGCAAGAGGACGGGCAGAACCATGGCAAACTCGACTAGACCCTGCCCCCTCCACGTCGATGATCGTCTTTCTGGCTTCATCTCTTCGCCTCTCTCACATCACGCTCG
>JASFVD010000221.1:0-5021 GCA_050050015.1 Anaerolineae bacterium
TGTGATTGCCGTAGGGTTGAGCGATCGAGAGGATCTCGGTAGCGCTTGCGGGATCAGCCACGTCCGGGTTCGACTGCGACGCCGTGAAGCGAGTAACTACTGTGGCGCCATCAGTGTCGCGAGTGTAGTTGACGTAGAGATAACCGTTCGCCTGGTACTGCGGGTGGAAAGCCAAGCCCAGTAAGCCCCGCTCGCCGGCGCGGCTGGTACGGTCCGTCAGATCGAGGAGAGGCGATGGCAGCAGAACCCCATCCCGCAAGACCCGAATCTGCCCGGACTGCTCCACCGCGAACAGGCGGCCGGAACCGTCTCCCGCGTGCGTCACCTGGACGGGGTGATCGAGACCGACGACCAGAATCTCGTCGACCGTGATCTCAACGTCGGACATTGCAGAAGGAGTCGGAGCGGCGATGGCCTCCCCACACCGGGCCCAGCAGACGGCCAACAGTCCGCCAGCCAGCGCTACGACGAAGGCCGTGAGCATCCTGGTAGACATCGTTTCCTCCTCGCCCGCCTTGCTCCCAGGCGGCGCCGACCGGCGCCTTCAGGCCTAGATGATCACCGTCCCACTGCCTGTCGCCGAGGGCACGAACACGCGAATCGCCGCCTCGCCGTTGACCGGGCACTTATACTCGCAGATGCCGCACCCTATGCAGAGGTCGCGGATCACCCGGGGGCGTTGGACGGTCCTAGTCTCGTCGCCTCCCCCAGGCAGCTCGGCCTCATCAAGCACGATAGCCTTCTCTGGCACGGGGCACATCTCCTCGCAGACAATACAGTCCGTTCCATCCGCCCACGCGATGCATCGGTCCTCGTCTATGTAGGCCTGCCCAATGACACGCTGGCGCTTCTCCACCAAGTCAAGTGGGGGAATCGCCTGCACCGGACAGACCTGGCCACAGGCATTGCAGGAGTAGTCGCAGTACCCGGCTCGAGGAACCACCACAGGCGTCCAAAGCCCTTCTAGGCCGGCCTCGCTGACGGCTGGCTGGATGGCACTGGTGGGACACGCGCGGTTACACTCACCGCAGCGTATACACTTGCTCAGCAGGTCGTTCTCCCGCGCGCCCGGCGGCCGGACCAGATGGGGGTCGTCCCGACTGGCGAGAAGACCGCTTCGGAAAAGCCCAACGCCTGCAATCGACGCTGTCAAGGACGCCAGCAAATGGCGCCGGTCTGGATCATATGGAGCCCATTCAGGCGCGCCTGCCCGAGCAGGAAAGGCGATGGCGTCCTCGGGACAGGACTCCAGGCACTCAAGACACATGGTGCACTCTCCTGGGTCGCTGTCATATCCCTCCGTGCGTCGGATCGTGCCGGTCGGACATATTCGAGAACAAGCGCCACATTCCGTGCAGCGATCGGTCACCTCCCGGCGCGCCAGGCCGATCTTGCTCAAGAGGCCCAGGAGCGCCCCGAGAGGACAGAGATAGCGGCACCAGAAGCGCGATGCCACCAGGTTCAGGGCTATCACTCCGGCAAACACACCGGCGTACAGCATAATGTGGCGGTAGTAGGCCGGGTCGAGGGGAAGCACTGTCGGCCGCACCACGCGGTCGAACGTGACCACGGCCGGCCGAAGGATCGGCAACGCGTACAGTAGTGACTCGCCTCCGCTGACAACCTGATCGACAGCAGGCCAGACGGCCGTCGACAGCGTGCGGAAAAGAATCGTCAGCGGGTCGAAAATCAACAGTGTCAGATTCGTGAGGGCCGCCGCACCTACGATGGTGAGCAGCAGCCCGTACTTCACCGTCCGCCAACTCTCGGGAACCGGCGTCTCCTTGCGCCGCCAACGCCGCAGGGGAATCCAGTCCAGAAGCGCGCCCAGCGGACAGAGCCACCCGCACCAGACACGACCAAGCAACAAGGTGAGGACGACGACAGCCAGCGCCAGCGCTGATCCCGCGATGAGAGTTCGGCTCGCCAGCGAGTGCGCCAGCATAGCTAGGGGATCGATTCGCATCGGGGCGTTCACCACTGATGCAGGCCAGCCTCCTCGTCGTGACCAGACGAACAGGACCAGAAACACCATCACGGCAAGTGGTTGGATGACGCGCCGGACCGAAGGCCAGAGCCGAAGATATAGCCCCGGGCCCCGCCCTTTTCTACCCGCCAACTCGGATCTCCTCGATCGTCAGGCTGTCGAGATCACTCCGCCCCAGCCCCATGGCATTCGCGGCGCGGACGTATGACAGGTCATCCGGCCTCAGGTCAAACAGGGTCGCCGCGTAGCTGTCGGCGGCCACGATGTCCTGACTCACGATCACCGTGTCTGCTTGCCTGACGTCGTCCAGATTCCCGCCGGTGGGCCCGTGGTTCATCAGCATTCGCACGGCGTCGACGACGGTCAAGGTCGGACGGACGCGGCTTGCGAGATCAGCCAGTCTCTGGCCCAGATTGCGGTGCATAGCTGGTCGATCGAAGATGACGCCCATGAGATTCTTCATGCTCAGCGTCAGCCGCGCCAGATTGTGATGCTTCGCAATCGGCACGTCGATCACGATGTCGGCCTTGAGCACGCTGTCGTAGATCCGGCAGGCCTGCAAGTCAACCCCTTCGGGAATCTCCGCGTCGACGAACTGCAGCCGCGTCATGACCTCCATCTGACCGCCGGCTCTCTCAACTTGCTCCTGAATACCGCTCTTCACGTAGGCTTGCTCGGCGCTGCCGCCAAAGGGATAATCCATCACGCGCACCCTTCGCGCCCCAGCCTCTAGGGCTAGCTTGACCAGCGCGCCAACGACCCATGGGTTGGTGGTCGCAGCGTATTCGTACGTGTGGTACGCAACGCAGATGTTGGGCTTCACAATCACATCGTCGCCCGTCCCGACGAATCGCTCCATGCCCCCAAGCGCCGCCAAAGCACGACGCACCATCTTCTCGGGCTCTCCACCGCGGGCCACGACCAGGTCCGGCTGGTTAGGCGACGGTTGCGGCGTAGCGGTTGAGGTCGGCACAGCCGTGGCCTGCCCGGTGGCCGTCGGGGAGGCCGTCGCAGGTCCCTCGCCCGCTGCCGTGGACGGCAGCGACGTGGGAGAAGGTTGCGGCGTGGCCTTGGATGGGGTGACGATCGCAGGCATATCCTCCGCGCAACCCGAAAGCAACCAGCCCCCCGTCATGACTCCCAGGCTGGCAGCTGCTCGCCGGAGAAACCTCCTACGGGTGTATTTCGTCATTGACACACTCCTCTTCGGGCGATTGTCCCCTTCTCTCGGTCAAGGGATTGTAGCACTTTTCGGCAATATGTGCAATGATTATCTGGCAAAAGTGTGGGAGGACGTGGCACGGCTGGGCGTTCGCCGCGGCCCTGGGAGATAGCCTGTTTGACAGAAGAGGGCACCCTCCGCCGACCCTCGGTGTCATGACGGGGGCGGAAGTGGCCTCACGGCTCGCCAGTCGGCACGGGCTCGAGCGAAGCGGTCAGCATGGCTCGGGAGCGTGACGACTGACGGTGGATGGAGCGAGAAACCACCAAGGAGAGGTCGGCTGGTTAACCAGAGAGGAGCGTCAAGCCGCGGGCGAAGGGCTGATCGCTACTCGGGTTTGTCGCTCCTTGGAGCAGCATCTTCTATTCTTGCCTCGAGAGCCTCTATGTCGCGGGCGATACGCCTCTGCCTGGCCCAAAGGGTCAGGACGAAGACAAACGTGCATATCCAAAACACGGCGTAGGCAACGACCAGGTAAACTGACACTATACCCCCTTAGCTCCGGAACTCGCCGGGTGTCCCTGCTCCAATCTGAGGCGCAGCCGCGTCAGCGCATCGCTCGCGCGCTCCAGAAGCATTCGTTGTCTTACCAGCGTCGCGTACAGAAGCGTGAACGCGGCGATGCTGACCAGCAACGTGTGGGTCATCCGTGGGGTGACCGCCATGCCCTCGCCCCCGGTAAGGATGTCCGGGTGAATGGTCCTCCACCAGCGGATGGCGAACCAAGAGAGAGGAACCGTGACGAAGGCCACTACCCCATATGCGGCCGCGAAGCGAGCCTCGCGCTCTGGGCTCTCAATCGATGCCCGTAGCATACCGTAGGCAACGTAGATCAGAAGCTGCACGGCTGAGATCGTGAGTCGTGGTTCCCAGGTCCAGTAGGTACCCCACACCGGCTTTGCCCAGAGGGCACCGGTGACAACGGTCATAGTGATGAAGGTCAATCCTACCTCGACCGAGGACAGTCCGAGGATGTCCCACCTCCGCCTGGCCGTCGCGAGATACGCGATTCCAGCCAGGAACGTCACGAAGAAGCCCACGAAGCCAACCCAAGCCGACGCCACGTGGAAATAGAAGATGCGCTGGACATCCCCCATCGTCAGCTCTCTGGGGGCATACAAGAAGGCCATGCCCAGGGCAACGAGGACGAGCAGCCCGCTCGTCCCGGCGAGCAGAAATCCCACCAGGTCTCGCCCTGGATCCGCCGCTGTCACGTCTCGTTCCATACCGCCAAACCTCCTACTCTCCAACCACGTAGCCGAACGTCAGTAGTGAAGCGGCCGCTATGAGCAAGTCGTACACGACCAGGATGCGCAGCCACCCTCCGACCTGACCAAGCGTGGCCCCCTCCAGCAGCCCGCCCGTCGCGCGCACCGCCCCAATGAGGACGGGAACCGCCAGGGGCAGCAGCAGCACGGGCAGCATCACCTCCCGCGCCCTTGTGTTGACGGCAATGGCCGCCAATAGTGTTCCGACCGTAGCATACCCCACTGTGCCGAGTATCAGCACCAGAACAATCGCGAGACGCATCAGCGCGACGTCGAAGAGCACGGAGAACAGCGGCAGCAGGGCTACTTCCACCACGGCCATGAACAGCAGGTTCCCTGCTGCCTTGCCGAAGAAGATGGCCGTCCGGTCGACCGGCGCCAGGAGCAGACCATCGATGCAGCCGGTCTGCTGTTCTCGCGCCATGGAGCGGCTTAGTCCCAGCGTCCCCGAGAACGCGATTGTGGCCCAGAGCACTCCCGGCGCCGCTGCCTCTGCCACCTCCCCGCGCAGGTCAAGGGCGAAACTGAAGATGAGGAGCGCCAA
>JASFVD010000222.1:0-4986 GCA_050050015.1 Anaerolineae bacterium
TGGTGCCTTCTCCGTCATTCGCATCACCCTTCAAGGCGCACCTCGGCGACAACGGTGACTATTACATCTACCTACCGCTGATTTGGAGACCGGAAACCGAGGCGCGGGCACTGTGGGTGACTCGCTGGGACTACAGCAGTGCCGCAGATGTCGAAACGCTGGTCGAGAACGCCGCAGCCGCAGGGTTCAACACGGTGCTGTTTCAGGTGAGGGGAACAGCCGACGCCTATTACGCCTCCGACATCGAGCCATGGGCAGCCCGATTGAGCGGTACGCTGGGCGTCGACCCCGGCTGGGACCCGCTCCAGACAGCCGTGAGCGCGGCTCACGCCAACGGCGTGGAGTTGCACGCCTACATCAACGTGTATCCCGTGTGGGTTCGCGCCGCAGACGGCTACCCCCCTGATCTTGCCCCGCCACGAGACGCACGCCCCAAACACCTGTTCTGGACCCTGTCAGAGCGGTACGATCCCTGGAACGTTTGGCGCATCACGGATAGCTCCGGCACGCCGATGTCTCTCTACGGTACAGGCTACCTCTGGCCAACCCCGGCCTTGGACGATGTTGAGGATCGAGTGGTGGCAGTGGCTGCAGACCTGGTGTCACGCTACGATGTGGATGGAATCCACCTCGATCTGGTCCGCTACCCGGGCCCAGACTACTCGTACGATCCCTTCACGGAGGCAGCGCTCGATGCGACCGGTCTCTCCCGCGCTGAGTGGCAGCGGCAGAGGGTGACACAGCTCGTGAATCGGATCTACTCCGAGGTCATCCTACCGCGGGCGGATGTATGGCTTTCGGCCGCAGTGTGGCCCGTCTATGAGGATAAGTGGGGATGGAACGGCTTGGAGGGATACGCTGACCTCTACCAGGATTCGCAGGGCTGGGTGCAGGGAGGCGTCATCGACGCTATCCTGCCCATGATCTACCCCTCGAACGTCTTCGCCAGCCCAGACCCCTTCCCACCTGACCGTTTCCGTCTGCTGACCTCCGACTTCCTGAGTAACAGCGGCGGTCGGCACGTGCTGCCGGGCATCAGTGCCCAATACGACACCTTCGATCAGATCGCGCAACGCATCGCCGTGGCTCGAGACGAGGGCGCGCGCGGTCACGCCATCTTCTCCGCCCGCTTGGTGACGGGCCAGTACGCCTGCAAGAATCGCTTCCCCTGCCACGATCCTTACTGGGACGACTTCGCCGCTGGACCATACGCCCGTCCGCTACATGTGCCATCGTTGCCCTGGCGCTAGCGGGCACAACCAGCTAGCACCTCCTCAGCTCAGACCGGGCCCCCCTAGCCGCGCGCGACTCCCTCAATGCAGCCGAAGGCCTCTGATGAGGTTCACCGCGCAACTGTGGGGCCATCAGGCTGCGGTCCAATCCTGCGGCGATGCTCGGCCGCACCCTGGCCTTTCGCGTAAGGGCTTGTGCTAGGCGCCGTCGCCGAGCAGGGTCATAGCCTTCGGGTCGAGCGACAGCACGAGTGTGCCGCCGCGCGGCGGGAGGTCAACACCTGGGGAGAGGTTGAAGCTCAGGGCCACCCCGCTCTCGTGACGCCCTTCAAGCTGCCAGTGCATACCGCGGAAAGAGCTGGCGATCACCTTCAACTCAACTCGATTGGTCCCGATTCCTCCGAGGCGAGCCGCCTCGGGTCGGATGAGAAGCCGGGCTTCAGAGCCGACATCTGCCTGGCCGACCGAGGACCCGGCGACATCAAGCAAGCCGAGCGAGGTCTCGACACGTTGCGGCCCGACAACTGTTGCCTCGAGCAGATTGGTCAGTCCTAGAAAGCGAGCAATCCACGTCGAGCCGGGTCGCCGATACAGCTCTTCCGGAGTTCCCGTTTGGACAATCTGACCAGCCCGCATGAGCGCAACACGGTCGGAGATGGCGAATGCCTCCTCCTGGTCGTGGGTGACCGTGATCACGGTGACGCCAGCCTGGTTTAGGATTCGGGGGAGTTCTCCCATCAGCCGTTCCCGCAGGGTGCGGTCAAGCGCGCCGAGGGGTTCATCGAGCATCAGAAGACGTGGTTGGGGGGCCAGACTGCGGGCCAGGGCCACACGTTGACGCTCACCGCCGGAGAGTTGGCTCACGTCGCGGTGCTCAAGACCTTCGAGTCCTACCAACTCGAGAGTCTCGCCCACGCGCTTCTCGATCAGCTGGCCGTCGAGCCCCGCCATCCGCAGCCCAAAGGCTACGTTGCCCGCGACGTCCTGATGGGGAAAGAGGGCATACTCCTGAAACATCAATCCGAAGCCACGGCGGTGCGGCGGCACCCCAGTCACGTCGCGCCCACCGACGAGTACTTGTCCGCTGTCAGGCCGCTCTAGACCAGCGATGAGCCGCAGGAGCGTCGTCTTCCCACAGCCTGACGGTCCTAGCAACCCTCGGATCTCTCCCTCCTCGACATCTAGACTGACGTCCGAGAGCGTCCAACCATCAGAGTAGACCTTCCGCAGGCTGCGGACTTCAAGCAAGGGCCCCAATCTCAGAACTCCTCCCTGCCGCCGACGCGGAATCGCTCGATCACGATGAATCCGATAGTGCACACCAGCATCAACAGCGTCGACATAGCCAGCGCTTGCCCGTAGTTTATCGTACCGGGGCGGCCCAGGAAACGGTAGATGGCTACGGGCATCGTGGGACGCTCTGGTCGGGCGATCAGGCTCGTGGCGCCAAACTCGCCCATGGACACAGTGAAGGCAAACACGGCCCCCACAAGGATGGCACGGGAGATAATGGGAAGATCGACCTCGCGCCAGACGCGCCAGGCTGATGCACCGAGGACCGAAGCGGCCTCGCGCAACTGAGGCTGGATGGATCGAAGTGCCGGCATCACGCCGCGCACGACAAACGGCAGGGCGACCAGCGTATGGGCCAAGACAACCAGGAGTGGCGATGTGCGGAGGTTCAGGGGTGGGTCGTCGAGCGCCACGATATATCCCAGGCCCAGGGTCACCGCGGACGTGCCTAGCGGGAGCATCAGGATCGGGTCAAGCAGGCGCGTCATCCTCTGGCCGACCGCCTGTATCCGAGACCTATCGGCGCGTCCTTGGGCATTCGAGCCCGCCCAGGAGGATACGGGACTCCCGACGCGACTGTCCAGTGCCGACGCGGCCATAAGACCCAGGACGACCGAGAGCCCTACAGTAGCCAGCGCGAAGCCCACTGAGTTCCGCACGGCGACGACGGGAGGCACGTAGAAGGCAGAACCGCGCGGGTTGCGAAACAGTTGACGGTAGGACGCGAGCGAGAGACCCCCGCCCAACGTCAGAGATCGCTCCACGAGGGCGGCCAATGGTGTCACCAGGAGTGCTAATATCACCCCGATGCTGCCAGCGACGAAGAGACCCTCGCGCCAATCCCGGGGGCGGCGCTGGGTAGCGCGGCGCGACCTGAGCTCGACCGGGAGGGTCATCGCGCTCTGAAGTCGAGTGTAGACAGCCATCATAACGAAGGTGAAGAGAATTTGGATCAGCGAGAGTGCCGCCGCCAGCGGGAGATTCAGGAACTGGACCGTCTGGCGATAGATGGCCACCTCCAGCGTGGCAAAACGAGGGCCGCCGAGAACGAGGATGACGCCGAAGCTGGTAAAATCGAAGATGAAGACGAGGACGGCTGCCGCGGCGATGGAAGGCATCAGCAGGGGAAGCGTGACCTCCTGAATGGTGCGCCATGGGCCGCTCCCTAGCACGCGCGCAGCCTCCTCCACGCAAGGGCTCAGATTGGACCAATACGTTCCCACAATGCGTAGCACCAAGGTGTAATTGTAGAAGATGTGGGCCAGGAGGATGATGAACACCGTGTGGTGTAGGTCGAGCGGCGGCTCGCTGAGACGAAACAGCCTCATCAAAGCAGCATTCACCAGGCCCTGCGGCCCTAGCGCGGCTGTAAAGGCGAGTGAAACCACCATCGTGGGCAAGACGAAGGGCACCGTGGTCAGAGCCTGGATGAGTGACTTGCCGGGGAAGTCATATCGTGCAAAGACGTAGCAACCGGGAAGTGCCAGACCAACAGTCAGAATCGTGGAAAGGGCAGCCTGCCAGATCGTGAACCAGAGCGTCTGCACGTAGCGAGCCGTGCGAAAGAGCTTCGTCAGCGACTCCAGACTGATCCTGCCGTCAGGCGCAAGGGAAAGGCGGAGAATGGATGTTAGTGGATAGAAGTAGAACAGGATGAGAAACGAGAGAAGAACGGCGTAGATGAGCAGGCGGACGAGACCGGACAGGGAGAGATCCGCTGCCCAGCCCCTGACCACCCCTGTTTCCGGATCCGCCTGCCGCATCCCGCCGATCTCCTAGCGAAGGACTGCCTCGGTCCAGGCGTCGATCCAGTCCTCACGATTCGACTCAATGGCACCGTAGTCGACGCTCACCGGATCCTCGGGGACCACGGCGAACTCGACAAAGACCTCGGGCAACACCGCGTTCTCGTTAGCCGGGAACACGAACATGTGGAGAGGGATATCCTCTTGGAAGGTCTTGCTCAGCATGAAGTCGATCCATTGTCGGGCCAGGTCTGGATTCTGGGCGTTCCTGAGGACGCCAACGAACTCAATCTGCCGGAAGCAGCTGCCATCCCCCACAACGACGCCCGTGGGCGCCTCCTCAAAGGGCTCTTCGGCGAAGTGGACCTCTACCGGCGGGCTACTCGCGTAGCTCACCACGATCGGTCGGTCGCCGCTGCCTCCAGAGCCGTAGGTAAACTGCTCGTAGTAGGCCTCACTCCAACCCTCCGTCACGAGGACGTCATTCTCGCGCAAGTCCTCCCAGTAGTCAAGCCACTGGCCGTCCGCTCCAAAGTGGCCGATGGTGGCGAGCATGAAGGCCAGGCCCGGCGAAGACGTCGCGGGGTTCTCCACCACGGTAAGGCTCTGGTACTGGGGTTCCGTCAGGTCCTCAAGATTGGCTGGCGGCTCTAGGCCTTCCGTCTTGAACCAGGCTTTGTCGTAGTTCAGGCATACATCGCCGTAGTCGACGGGCA
>JASFVD010000223.1:0-4977 GCA_050050015.1 Anaerolineae bacterium
GACGACTTCCTCCTGATCTCAGCAGGAGGAGACCAGGACCGGGTTCGAGATCAATATCGACGACTGCACGTCATTGGCCGTGGCTTGCGAGCCACGGCCTTGTCTTATACCACAATGGCGAGAGAGATCACGGCCCTGAGGTTTCAGAAGCACAACAAGAACCGCGTCAGCGTCTATCTTGACGGATCATTTGCCTTCGGACTGGCCGCCGTCGAGGCGGTCCATCTTCAGGTGGGCCAGACGTTGAGCTCTGAAGAGATCACTGAGTTGCAGATGAAGGATGACGTTGAACGAGCCTATGAGCGTGCGCTCAACTATCTCTCCTATCGTCCTCGGAGCATAGCTGAAGTGCGCCGCAATCTGCGTGACAAGGACGTACAGGATCGAGTCATCGACGCGGTGATTAATCGGCTAATCAGCGCTCGCCTGCTTGATGATCGAGAGTTTGCGAGATACTGGGTAGACAACAGAGCACGCTTCAATCCTCGCGGTCGCCGAGGGTTGCGCTACGAACTGCGGCGAAAGGGAGTCTCGCGTGACGTCATCGATGATGTCCTGGAGGGCTTCGATGTAGAGGCTGCTGCTCGGAAGGCCGTGGAGGCCGGCGCACGCAGGCTGTCTCAAGAAGCTCCACGTGACTTTCGCCGAAAGCTGAAGGCGTATATGGCGCGAAGGGGCTTCTCCTACCAGCTGATTCGGCCGTTGATTGACGAGAAACTTGAGGACAAGGGGGCCGTGAAGAGTACGGAGAGCGAGGAAAGAGGATGAATGGAATACTGACGTCTACGAACGGAATGCTGACGGCCATAATAGGAATCCTGGCTCTGGCAGTCGGTGTCGGCTTGGGGTTCTTCATTCGGGCGTACATTGTTCAAGTAGGACTGAAGGAGTTGGAGGAAGAGGCCAAACAACGCCTGGCGGGAGCCGAGAAGGAGGCTCACGAGATCCTGCTTGGTGCGAAGGACGAGGCCCTAAGGAAGCGGGAACAGGCAGAGCAGGAGTTGGAGCGGCGGCGTGAGGGTGTTCGCCGGGCGGAAGAGCGGCTCCAAAGTTGGCGGGAGAAACTGGATCAGCGCCAGGAGCGTCTTGAGCGCCGCGAGCAGTCACTCAACAAACGGCAGAGTGCCCTGGACAGGCAGCGCAATCGGGTCGACGAATTGGTTAGCCAGCGGGAGGAAGCGTTGGAGCGGGTTGCCGGTCTGACTCGGGAGGAGGCTAGAGAGGAAGTCCTGGCTGCCGCTGAAGAAGAGGCGAGACAGGACATGGCGCGAGTGATGCGCGAAGTGGAAGCCGAGGCGCACGAGGAGGCCGAAAAGAGGGCCCGTGAAGTCATCACGACCGCCATTCAACGCATCGCCAGCGAGCACGTGGCCGAGGTGACAGTCTCCACCGTCTCCCTCCCGTCAGATGATATGAAGGGACGGATCATTGGCCGGGGAGGGCGTAACATCAGGGCTTTCGAGAAGGCTGCCGGGGTCGACGTTGTCGTCGACGACACCCCAGAGGCCGTCACCATCTCTTGCTTTGACCCGGTGCGCCGTGAGGTCGCTCGCCGAACTATGGAGCGCTTGGTGCTAGACGGGCGAATCCACCCCACCAATATTGAGCGCTTCATCAAAGAGAGCGAGCAAGAGCTTGAGATCTACATCCGGGAGGAGGGCAAGCAGGCAGCCTACGAGGCCGGCGTGCGCGGCCTGCCGACGAAGCTCACCGACCTGCTGGGGCGTCTCAAGTTCCGAACCAGCTACGGGCAGAACCAGTATGCCCATGCCATCGAGTCGGCGAAGCTCGCGGGGATGATCGCGGAGGAGTTGGGCGCGGACGCGGAGGTGGCGCGTGCTGGCGGCCTGTTGCACGACGTGGGAAAAGCCGTTGACTTCGAGAACGAGGGCACGCACGTCCAGATTGGGGCCGAGATCTGCCGACGGCACGGCATTCGGGATGAGGTTGTGCACTGCGTGGAGGCCCATCACAATGAGATGAAGCAGAACTCCGTCGAGGCGGTCATTGTAGAGGCTGCCGATGCGATCTCGGGAGCCAGACCGGGAGCACGCCGTGAGAACTTGGAGTTCTACCTCAAGCGCGTGCGCACGATGGAGGACATAGCGACATCCTTCGGCGGCGTCAACGAGGCCTACGCTCTGCAGGCAGGTCGCGAGATCCGCGTCATCGTCAAGCCAGATCAGATCGACGACTTGGCGGCAATTCGGCTTTCCAAAGATATCGCGGGCAAGCTCGAGGGGAATATGGAGTACCCAGGGCAGATCAAGGTCACCGTGATTCGGGAGGTGCGGGCGGAGGAATACGCCAAGTAGCTCTCACGGGAGGTATGCTCGTGGGTTTTGCTGCCGATTGTAGCGGCGCACCTCGAAGTGGAGGTGCGGTCCGGTGGAGTCCCCCGTGTTCCCGACCGCGCCAATGACCTGGCCGCGTTTCACTGCCTGACCTTCCGCGACGTAGATGTTGCTCAGGTGGGCGTAGTAGGTGGCAAAGCCGTTCGCATGGTCGACGACGATGAGGTAACCATACCCCACGTCGGTCCAGCCCGCAAAACTGACGAAGCCACCGTCGGTCGCCATCACCGCGCTCCCAGTGGGTGCGCCTATATCGATGGCCCGGTGGCCATACCAGTGGCCCTGCGTGATCCTTCCCAACACAGGCCACTGGAAGCGGCCGGTACCCCGAGCACCCTCCGGGACGGGTCCGGTGTAGGCGGTGACAATCTTTGGCTCGTAGGGTTTCTCGCCGCCGGGGACGATCAGGTAGCTGCCCGGGTCGATGCCACTCCCCACTCCCTCTAGGTCGTTGTACTGGCAGTCAACGATCTCCTGAGGCTCGACCTCATACGCTTCGGCGATGGACGCGAGCGTATCTCCCTCCTCGACTTGGTGATAGACCCCATCAATGGGTAGGATGGCCAGCTCCTGTCCGATACGTAGCAGGTCCGGGGCATCCTCAACCGCCGGATTCGCCCACATAACTGTCGTGGGTTCCAGACCAAAGTGCTTGGCGATGGATTGAATCGTGTCGCCAGCCTCGACGGTGTACGTGATGACCGAGAGGCGCGGGCGCTCCGGGATGATGGTATGGGGACTTGGCTGGCGTGAGATGGCACCCGAGGGGCCGCTTGACGTGGCGAGGCGGTCGGGAGACAGTGACGTGGCGTCGGCGAGGGGCTCGCCAACGGACACCTGTCCGTCACGTCCAGCCGCCGATAGTGCTGCGGAGACGGACATTGGCGCGGCTACTCGCCCTTGCCATTCAACGCTGCTCAGGACGGTGCCGAGAAGCGTGACTGTCAGCACAGCAACGTGGGCGCTGACCCGCGCGAGAAGCGGACGCCAATCGCTCCAGTCACCTGAGAGGCGATAAGCGAAAGCCGCGAGCTGCGCCAGGGTGCAAGACAGACCCTCCTCCAACCTGCGTCGAGGGGTCTCCTGCCGTGCGGCGTCTGGGGACGCTTGAGTATCCGTCTCCGGGGAAGACATGCGGGAGTGGTCGTTGTGACTCTATGGCTGATAAGCCATAGGGTCCTGCGGCACACCGTTATAACGAATCTCGAAGTGGAGGTGCGGGCCGGTCGACCAGCCCGTGCTGCCGCAGTACCCGAGAACGTCACCCTGGTGGACTGGCTGCCCGGGACTGACGGCGAGCTGACTGAAATGACCGTAGCGCGTCAAGAAGCCGTTGCCGTGGACGACCTCGGCCAGGATACCGTAGCCGCCGTTCCAGCCAGCGATTGTCACGATGCCGCTGTCGGCGGCATATAGCGGATCTCCCAGGTGACACTTGTAATCTAGCCCGATGTGGGTCGGATTGCGCGGGTCGTGGAAATACCAGCCGGATACGAGGCGGCTTCCAGTCGGCAGGATGAACCAGTTGTTTGGTGCAGGCGCCGAGCTCGCGCTGTATCGGTAGTATTGTGGCTGCGTTGACGCCGGCTGCGGAGGCTCCCAGACTATCTCATCACCTTGTCCGCCCGGCACGACCAGGAGCTGACCCTCCTGCAGAGGGTCGTCTTCGTCCAGATCGTTCCACTCATTGTAGAGAGCGGATTCATCGACCCCGTATTCCTCCGCGATGCTGCTGCGCGTATCCCCTTCGCGGACTGTGTGGTACACACCATCCACCGGAAGGACGAAAAGCTCAAGCCCCGGTTGAATCAGCCAGGGGGCGTCCTGAATCGCCTCACGGTTGCTCCAGGCGATGGTCTCGGGTGCCAGGTCGTACTGGGCGGCGATGGTCCAGAGCGTCTCATCCTGTTGGACCGTGTGGGTTATGACCTCTGCGCGCGGTCGGTCCGGGAACGTTGTGTGCGGCACTGCCTGGCGTGCGATCGTGTCACCGTCTCCCGAACGGTCCAGCTGTGTTCCTCCCTGGACTTCAGGTTGGGGCAGGGGCGCTGCCGGCTCGGTGCTGATGTTCGTTGTAGAGTGGAATACGGCGTTGCGTTGAGAAGAGCCACCGGCGCCCGCCACAATCTGCGGCGCTGGCATGGCCACGCCGCTCAGGCCGACGGCGGTCAAACCGAGAGCCAGTATGGTAAGGTGGGCAGTAGCACGAATCAGAAGTGGGCGCCTGTCGCGCCAGTCCACGCAGGTGCGCCAAACCGTCGATGCGCACCAGGCGGCCAAGCGGGAGAAGAGAGATCGACGACGCCTAGGCCTAGTGGTTCGGCCGCGCTCTCTCTCGGCAAATCTCAGAAATGGTCTATCCATAAGCTCCGGAACCGAGGCTGCGTAACGTACGTCGCAATCCTCGGACCGGCATTATAGCATAGATACCTGGGCGAGCAAACACCGTAAGTTTGCCAGACACCCAATCTGGCCGACGCAGGCACGTCCGCGTGGCGCTACACCACATGTCTTAGCTCTGGGCGACCGACTGTCGCCGCGTGGGGGCATCTTTGCGCCCGCGACACATCCATGCGGGTGTCGTGAGACTCCTCAGCAACGGATCTCCTCGCGACAGATGCGC
>JASFVD010000224.1:0-4951 GCA_050050015.1 Anaerolineae bacterium
CGCTCATCTACCTCGTCCGCGCGCTCGCAGCTCAGCGAGAGCGAAGCCTGGCGATGTTTACGCTCGAACACGAGTCTGCCACAGCCCGAGCTGTCAGGGCTTGGGTCATGGTCTTTCTTTTCGTCGGGGTCTCACTGATCCTATTCATCGGCCCCAGGTTTGTTCAAGCCAGCTTTCCCGCCTACGACACGAGGTTCCCCCTTCCCACACCAACACCGAGCTCTGGCGTGAATCCGCCCACCCCGAGCGCTACACCGACTCCGACAGCGTTGACGATGCCCGCGCTCACGTCAGGAACGGTCACGCCAGCCGTCGAGACGCCTACGCCAGGTCCCACTGAACCTCCGACGTCAGCACCGACCGCGTCTCCATCGCCGGTGCCGACACTGCCCATATCGCAGGGACCCCTATCCGGCGAGATGAATGTCCGAT
This sequence comes from Anaerolineae bacterium, assembly GCA_050050015.1. GTDB lineage: Bacteria > Chloroflexota > Anaerolineae > B4-G1 > B4-G1 > SKLM01. The sequence goes on from JASFVD010000224.1 coordinate 433, forward strand.
TCGGGGACTTCGGTGCGCTCGTCGGATGGCGACTATCCTCCGGCGAGGTTGTCTTCGGTGAGCGGCTCGTGCTCACCCTCTTCTGGCGCGGGCTGGAGGGCGACAGCCCGACAAACTACACAGTGTTCACGCACCTGATCTCAGCGGATGGGCGGCTCGTCGCCCAGCACGATGGGCCTCCCGCAGGAGGGATGGAGAATACCAGCGAATGGGACGCTGGAGAGACGATTGAGGATAGGCACGAACTCGCCTTCAAGTCTAGCATCGAGGACGGCACAGGGCCGGCGACTATCCTGGTCGGTCTGTATGATCCGGAAGATGTGGACGACCGAGTGATGAACAGCGAGGGTCAGGACTACGTCACACTCCCTGTAACCGTCAGCGTGGTCGACTAGCAGGCCACCCATCCAGGCTGCAAAGGGAGGACATGTCTGGGCTATGCAGGATGAAGCCCGCTCGGGGGAGCGGGCTTCACCGTTCCTGGTGAATGGCTTGCGTCATCACGGCAACACGACTGGCGCCATCGTGATGGTTGCGACCAGGAGCCAGGTCAACGAGGAAGCTAGACTTCTCCCATCAAACATCGGATGCGCCTCGACGTCCGCACTCGATTATGGATCCCCGCCCCTCCGCAGCGTCAAGCCCACTGGGATCACGTGGGGAGAGATGACAATTGCCCGCGTGGGCGAGGCGGCACAGCGACCGCTGTAGGTTGGGGCGGTTGTGCGAGTGCTACCGTCGAGATATAATCACGACCAGTGTCGTGAGTGAACTCACAGCTGGAGCCATACCGAGTGAAGACAATCCTCCTGGCCTTTGAACCGGATACCCTCTCCGCCGATCAGGTGGCTCGGATACGGGAGGCTGCGCCCGACGATGCTTCTATCGTTATGACGCGGGACCGTGACGAGATAGAAACTATGCTCGACGAAGTGGAGATTGTAGCGGGCTGGTTCCCTGCAGACCTGCTTCCCAAGGCCTCCAGCCTGCGATGGTACCAGCAGTGGTCAGCAGGTGCCGATTGGCTGCTGCGTCATCCGGAGGCTGTCGAAGCGAGTTTCGTGCTGACAAGCACCTCCGGCATTCACGACATCCAGATCACCGAGCATGTCTTCACCTTCCTTCTCGCCTTCGCCCGCGAACTGCCTCAAGCCATCAGAGCTCAGGGTAACCACCAATGGATTCCAATCGATCAGCACCAAAGCCTGTTCGAGTTGGCCCGCCAGACCATGCTGTTGATCGGCGTCGGTGCGATTGGCGAGAGAACGGCTCAAATTGCGAAGGCCTTTGGGATGCGCGTCCTAGGTGTCCGGCGTGATCCAACGGTCGACGCCCCCGGCGTCGATGCGATGTTCGGGTCGGATCAACTATTGGAGATCGTTCCGCTGGCGGACTTCGTCGTCGTCACGGTGCCTCTCACAGAGGAGACCCGAGGGATGATCGGGAGACCCGAGCTGCTCGCGATGAAGGAGACGGGCATCCTCGTCAACATCGGTCGTGGCGGCACGGTCGATGAAAACTCGCTGCTGGAGGCTCTCCGAGAGGGCTGGATAGCCGGCGCTGGCCTTGATGTCTTCGAAACAGAACCACTACCAAAGACGTCACTGCTCTGGGATCTTGACAGCGTGATCATCACCTCCCACTATGCTGGAGCCACGCCTCACTATAACGAGCGTGCCCTGGACGTCTTTCTGGACAACATGGAGCGCTACACAGCGGGGAGACCGCTGCGAAACGTCGTGGATAAAGAGGTCGGCTACTGAGTACAGAGGAGCGAATGAAGTATCGGCAATTTGGCAGCCTCGACTGGAAGGGCTCAGCTCTGGGCTTTGGCTGCATGCGGCTTCCCACTGCCAACGGAAACGATGAGATCGATGAGCAGGAAGCGGCCAGGATGGTCCGCTATGCCATTGACCAGGGAGTGAACTACGTAGACACAGCCTACCCGTACCACGGGGGGCATAGCGAACCATTCCTGGGACGAGTGCTTCAGGATGGGTATCGAGAGAAGGTTCGGCTGGCGACCAAGCTGCCGTCCTGGAAGATCGAAGCTCGGAAGGATTTCGATACGTATCTCAACGAGCAGCTGGAGAGGCTTCGAACCGAGCACATCGACTTCTACCTTCTCCACGCGCTGCGAGAAAACTCTTGGCACAAGCTGCACAATCTAGGTGTCGTCGAATGGGCTGAAAGAGCAAAGCGTGACGGACGCATCGGGCACCTGGGCTTCTCTTTCCACGATGAGTACGCAGTCTTCAAGGAAATCGTCGACGCGTACGACTGGACCTTCTGTCAGATCCAGTACAACTACATGGACATCGACAATCAGGCTGGCACCAAGGGCTTGAAGTATGCCGCCTCAAAGGGACTGGCTGTGGTGATCATGGAGCCTCTACTGGGCGGTCGGCTGGTGGATCCGCCTCAACCGGTGCAGAAGATCTGGCGGGAAGCACCAAGGTCACGCACACCCGCCGACTGGGCTCTCCAGTGGTTGTGGAGCCAGCCAGAGGTCTCGGTGGTGCTAAGTGGGATGAGCGCGATGAGCCACGTCGAGGAGAACGTCGTCAGCGCCGCTGCATCTGCCGTGGGGGCACTGACGGAGGAAGAGTTGGGTATCGTCGATCGGGTGCGCGAGGCCTACCAGACGTTGTGTCCCATTCCTTGTACCAAGTGCGGCTACTGCATGCCCTGCCCTCACGGGGTGGACATTCCCCGCAACTTGGAGATATACAACGAGGGCGCCATGTACGAGAAGCCAGACGGAGCGCGCAATTCCTACGGACTCCTGGATGAAGACAAGCGCGCCAGTGCCTGCACCGCCTGCCAGGAGTGCGAGGAGGAGTGCCCACAAAGCATCCCGATCGGCGACTGGATGGTACACGTCCACGAGGTACTTGGTCAGGAGGCGTCATACGTCTGCGAGCTCCCTTGACCTAGGAGACCTTCGTCCGGCTGGATTCGCGGGCAGCCCGTTGGGCGCCCGGCCCGTTTCGCCGACTGGGCGACACCAGCGTGTGCCGGCGAGCAGCAGGCTCTGCGACATGCTGGAAGATCGACGGCATACTCGACGCACTCACAGCACGAATCATTCAGGGAGGGAACATGCTTGAGGATCTGATCCGCAGGAACCGCAGTTACCGGCGCTTTCACCAGGATACGCCGGTGAGCAAGGAGACGCTTAGGGAACTGGTGAATCTGGCACGCCTGTCCGCCTCTGGCTCCAACTTGCAGCCCCTGAAGTACGTCCTGGTTTCCGACCCGCAGACCAACGCGATGATCTTCCGCCACACCAAGTGGGCCGGCTATCTCAAGGACTGGGATGGCCCAGAAGAAGGTGAGCGCCCGACTGCCTACATCATAATCCTCGGTGACAAGGACATCCGGAAGTCCTTCGGGTGCGATCACGGGATAGCAGCACAGTCGATCATGCTGGGCGCGACAGAGCGCGGGTTGGGAGGCTGCATTCTGGGCGCCATCAAGAAACGCGGGCTCCGCGAGACGCTCAGCATTCCCGAGAGGTACGACATCCTCCTGGCCCTCGCTCTGGGAAAGCCGAAAGAGACCGTCGTGCTCGAAGAGGTGCAGCCCGACGGCGATATCAAGTACTATAGGGATGGGAAAGATGTCCACCACGTACCGAAGCGATCTCTCGATGAGATCATCCTTCAGGAACGAGCCGGATAGGGAACCGGCGAGGTGGGCAGGTCGGCTTCTAGCGTGACGGCCGAAAAGTCCTCGGGCCTGCATCGGACGAGAGCGTATCTCGGCTGTCGCCGGAATGGTAGCGCGTGCTGGAGAAGAGCGAGGCGTTCCAGGCGTATACAGAAGGCTCGTCGTGGACCAGCAGTGGAGCACCGACAATGGACGAAACGCGCTCTATCTTGATCGTGGACAGTAACGTGGCCTTTGCCACGATGCTCAAGGAGAGCCTTGAACAGGATACTGGCTACCAGGTTGCCGTCACACCTGACGCCAGTGAGGCCCTGGAGATGGCATCTCAGCGTTCATATGACCTCGCTGTTGTCGATTTGGGGATCACCGCCGTTGGGGAGCTGGACGGAGAGAGAGTCGCCCGGACGCTCCGAGACCGACACCCCGGTTTACGCCTGATACTGATCCCCCTTCACGGTGAGGAGCTTCCGGAACACCTGGCAGACTTGGACGTCCAGGGAAGCATGTCCAAGCCGTTCTTCCTCCCCGACCTGCCCGAGCTACTTCACGCGGCGATGGCGAAGCCGCTGCCGGATTCACCGGAACCTGAAGCTGACCCGGAGCCTAGCGAGGAGAAAGCACGCCCGACGGTTCCCGCCGCTGCGTCCGCCCCGTCGCGTGAATGCTCTCCGCAGGTGATCCGCGAGATTGAGACCTTGGCCCGAGAGGTGAACGCCGACTCCGTGCTCCTGACTCGAGAAGGGGAGGTTCTGGGTAGCGTCGGTCACCTCAAACCCGAACACCTGGAGACGCTGGCAAAGATCATCGCACGGAGCTCTCAACTATCGCACGAAGCGGCAAAGGTTCT
>JASFVD010000225.1:0-4879 GCA_050050015.1 Anaerolineae bacterium
CCGGATGGACAGGGGTCGAGCAGTGATCCAAGACTCGTGCCGGGGTTGTGCCCGATGCGTGGACGTCTGCCCGCAGGGAGCGATCCAAGTCTCCATTGAGGACACGAGCTTTGTGGATCGTGCCATCACTCGCATCGCGACCCTGGTCGACCTTGAGTAAGACTTCGGGCCCGAGCTGCCCGGAAGGGAGGACTGCAATGGAAGGCTACGTCGTCGTCTTGGTTACGGCGCCCTCTGAGGAAGTGGGGACGGACATTGCCCAGGCGCTTCTCCAGCGAAAGCTATGCGCCTGTGTGAACGTCGTGTCGTCCGTAGCCTCCATGTACCATTGGGACGACAGGCTGTGCCACGACGAAGAAGTGCTGCTGCTGATCAAGACGACCAGGGCCGCCTTCGACAGGCTCGCCGCCGCGGTGCGGGCCGTGCACCCGTACGACGTTCCCGAGATTGTCGCATTACCGATTTCCACCGGGGCCCAAGACTATCTCGCCTGGGTCGACGACAGCGTGGAGATCTCCCCCTGACGAAGCCCCGAACGCATAGTCACCCTGAGCCGAGACGATCAGCTGCGATATCTGAATCGCCCGTTTAGTCGCCCCTCTCGACCGCTCGTCGAGCCAGGACATCCTTGATAGCCGCCTCGGCCTCATGGGGCAGCGGCGGCACCTCATGATCGGCAAGAATCTCCTTGGCGCGCTCGTTGGCTCGCGTGAACATATCCTCTCTGCCGCCTTCGACCCAGTCGTCGTAGCGCTCGCGATCAATCAGACTGGGATGCCACTGGGCCTCTCGCCAGTTCTCAAGCGTGTGGTCGTCCGCTAGGTATCCGCCGCCCGGCCGGACACGAGCCGTGGCCTCTAGCGCCAGCGTACGCGGGCTGACCTCGATGCCCTTGACAAAGAAGCGGGTCTGGCGGATGACCTCGTCGGCGATGACCAGCGCCTCCATCGAGGACGTCGAGCCGTACTCGATGTAGCCGACGTCGTGCACCAGCGTGGCCCTGGCTAGAAAGTTCGCCAGGATCGAGAAGGTGATCTCGATTCCCGCCTGCGCATCGACGACCTTACTGTCCGTGGCCCCTGCGGCAGACCAAGCCGGTAGGTCATAGTATCGGGCCAGATCCATCTGTGCCATCATACCAAGCGGCCATTCCGGGCTCCCGTAGCTGATGATCGTCGTCTTCATGTCCATCGCCGCCGTATTCATCCCGTAGATGTACGGTGTGCCCGGATTGAGCAATTGCGAAATCACCAACCCGACCAGACACTCGGCGTTGCCCAGGGCTAAAGCTCCGGCAAGCGTGATCGGGCCGCCACCGCCCATGTTGGGCGACGGGATGTAGCCCGCGGGAACCCCCTTCTCGGCACAGAAGATCAGCTTCTGGAGCGACTCCTCAATGATCATCAACGGTGAGATGGGCTCCGCGTAAAGCAGGAGGAACGGTTCCTCTCGCAGACGCTCCTCACTACCAGCGACGGCCGCGGCGATGCGATAGATGTCCTCCACATCGGCACGATCCTTGGCCGTGTAGACATTGGGCTTGACAGAGCCACGGATCATCCCTGCAAACTCGTGGATATACAGATCATCGGGTGGGACGTCAGCCGGGTTGCCCATCGACATGATGAAGTCCAGGTTGTCCAGAGCGTCACAAAGGCGTGCAACATCGCGAACATCCTGAGCCGTGGTGCGCCGGCGTTCCCCGGTCTCCACATCAAGTGTAAACGTGGTGTCGGACCCTGCGCCAAAGAAAGTCTTGCCCAGCTCCAGCGGCATCGTCAGGTTTCCCAGGCGATCGTGCATAGGAATGCGTGAAGGGGCTTCCTCTATGGCATCCGTGACGAGGTTCTCCGGAATCTTGACGCGCTCATTCGACTCCCAGGCCCCGGCTTCGAGCAGAATCTCACGGCCCTGCGGGTCCTGCATCTCCACGCCGGTGCCAGATAGGATCTCGAGCGTTGCATAGTGGACTTCCCGGACCTGTTCGTCGGACAACCCGCGGCTGAACGGCTGTAATGTAGAAATAGGTAGCTGATCCGTCATCAGTAACAACCTCCAATGGATGGAAAGCGAGGCATCAAACGCGTAATCGAGACCATTCGCCGAGGCGCTTCGTCACTGGCCCGCGCTATGCCCCACAGAGTCTGCGTTACCGGCCACTGCTCCGTCGACCGGTATGATTCATTCACACTACGAGTGTATTGGCAAAATGCTCCCGGATCCAGCCGTCAACATCGCCATCAATCGGGCTCGGCTCGTGCTCGGTCAAAATCCTCCGAGCGAGGTCCTTGGCCCGGTCCCAGGCATTGGTCGACCCAGCCGCCTCCCATTCCTCACGCCCCTGGCGGTCAAACACGCCTGACGGAAAGTAGTGCTCGGTGCGCATATGGCGAACGGTGTGTTCATCAGCCAGGTAGTGCCCGCCGGGGCCGACGCGATCAATCACGTCTGTAGCTAGCGTCTCGTCGCTCACCTCGATGCCTCGCACCGCTCGCATGGCCATCCCCAGCATCTCGTTGTCAATTACGAACTGCTCATAGGCGATGGTCGACATATCTTCTAGCATACCCGCAGCGTGATGAATGAAGTTCGCGCCTGCCAAAGCTACCTGAATCGTTGACTGCGCCTTCTCAATCCCGGCCTGAATGTCCGGGGCTTTGGCGTCGGTCATGCCGGCGCTGTTGTAGATGGGGACCTCGTAGAAATGTGCCAGCTGGGTGATGGCCGCGTTGCCTATCCCTAGTTCGACAGACCCGCCCAAGTACTTCCCACTGCGCATATCAGCAGTGGCAGGGATGGGCCCCATGATCACCGGTGTCCCGGGGTTGACGAGCTGCGTCAGTGTCAGACCCGAGAGCTGCTCAGCGTTCAACTGAACCAGCGTCCCGGCCAGGGTCACCGGCGATGTCGAGCCAGCCATGGGTGCCGCCGAGAGCACGACTGGCATCTCCTGGCGACATACTTCCACTAGAAGCGAGGTCACGTCAGTGGCGAACTTGAGAGGGCTGACCATCCAGCTGGTGATGAAAGAGACAAGAGGCCTTTCGCGCAGCGCTTCTGGCCCCCCTGCAATGCGCTCACACATGGCCACCACATCCCGGATGCCCTTCAGCGTATACACTCCGGCCTGGACGTGCTTGGTCGTGTTCGCCAGAGAGGCATAGTACTTGCTGATCTCTACCCGGTCCTCGGGCAGATCCGTGGGGTAGATGGGGATGAGGTAGAAGTGAATGTTGTCGAGCGCATCCACGATTCGGGCCATCTTCCCCACGTCCTCCAACACTGCGCTCCGGATCTCCCCTGAGTCCAGATCGAGCACCTTGAGAGCCGCCCCACCGGTGCCAATATGAACGCGTGCATCCTCTAGGATGAGATCGTGTCTCGACTCGCGACTGCCCAGCACCACCCTTGACGGAGCCTTGTCGATGGCGTCCTCAACAAGGGCACGGGGGATTCGAACTCGATTCTCCCTGACGTCTGCCCCTGCTTTCTCGAAGAGGTCGAGAGCTGTGGGCTGATCCACGCGCACTCCCGTGCGCTCCAGCACGTCCAGGGATGCCTCGTGAACTCGCCGGACCTGCCCGCCGGTCAACGGTTTGTACTGCCCACCAGTGAAACCCTTCCTGGGTCGTTCTTCGCTGCTATCCATAGGCTTGGTCTCCGTCAATCCTACCGGTTGCACAGAAAAAGGCCGCAGAGCTTCGCCTTCCATTGACGCCGGGAAAAGCCCTCCAGCCAGATCGTTCGCGGAATCTCCTTCGATTGCACCCAGACCAGCGACGAATCACCTCAAGCGAAGCTAGGTCGGCCCCCACAAGACTAGTCTAGCAACGCCCCGGCGCTCGCCCCCTGCCCCGGGGGCGCCACGTAGTGAGACTAGCCTTTCTGTTGACGGTAGTACTTGATGTAGTTCATCGCATATTGATCGCGCCCCATCAACAGGTCGGCGGCCAGAATGGACTGCTTGACCTCGGCTGGATCGACGATCGGGGCGTTGACACCGGCTCGTATGACCATGCCCAATGCTACCCGGTTGATCACGTCGCGGTCCGGCAAGCCGAAGGAGACATTGCTGTGACCCAGTGCTTGATTCACGCCCAACTCCTGCCTCACCAAGTCGATGGTGTTGAGCGTGATGATGGCGGCATCGGGTTCGGCGCTGACGGTCAAGGCCAGACAGTCGATTACTACGTCCTCTCGCGGTATGCCCAGGGCTTCGGCGCGCTCAACAATCTTCCTGGCAATCTCCAGCCGCTTCTCGGCGTTCTTGGGGATGCCGTCATCGTCCATGGTAAGACCGATCACCGCCGCCTGGTACTCAGCGACCAGCGGCAGGACACGCTCCAGGCTCTTCTCCTCGCCGTTAACTGAATTGACGAGAGGCTTGCCCTGATAGACCTTCAAGGCGGCTTCCAGGGCGTCCTTATCCGCGGTGTCGAGACACAAAGGAACACCTACGGTATCCTGGATGACCTGGACAGCCTGGGGCAACACTTCCACTTCGTTCACGCTGGCAGCGCCTACGTTAACGTCCAGAACGTGAGCTCCATCCTCGATCTGTTTGGTGGCTTCGCCCCGGAGAACGTCAAGATTGCCCTCCGTAAGCTGCTCAGTGAGCCCGCTTCGGCCGGTGGGATTGATCCTCTCGCCGATGATTACCGTCGGGAGGTCAGGGCTGATCCGTACTGTTTCCTCCGTCCCGGTTAGGATAGTCTCCATATGCTTGTCTCCTTTCTCGTCGGGCAGGAAACCCGACAATGCATCTGACACACGATGCATCGTTGCGACGCCGACTCAACGTCGGTTCCACGAGCCCCCAGCCGGCTAGGGCTCTTGTGTGGACTCAAGTGCGTCCGAATGTGCCGTTAGTTCGAGATGG
>JASFVD010000226.1:0-4811 GCA_050050015.1 Anaerolineae bacterium
CTGGTCCGGTGTCTCTCCGATTCAACCTAGGTCTTCCGGCGGGCCAAGTCTTCGCCTGTATGGCCGAGGTGATGGTCCTGGCGTTGGAGAGCCGGTACGAAGCCTTCTCGCTGGGCAAGAGAGTCCATCGCGAGAAGGTACGCGAGATCACGCGACTGGCTCGAAAGCACGGGTTTCAGCTGGCGGCTTGGGCGTCCTCGGAGGATGAAGACGATGACTAGGTCCCTCAACCGGCTGTTGGTGGTTGCCCGGAAGGAATTCCGTCACATCACTCGCGACCTTCGACTCCTGTTCCTCGTTGTTGTCGCACCGGCCTTCCTGCTTGTCACTCTATCGTACGTCTTTGCCCTGGACGTTGAGCAAGTGGATATTGCCGTGCGAGACCTCGATCGGACCGCTCTGAGTCGCGATCTCGTCTCCCACGTCGCCGCTGACGGCGATTTTGACGTTGTCGCGTGGCTCCAACAGGGGCAGGGAATCGAAGACCTTCTCACTCGCGGAACGGCCGACATGGTGCTCGTCATCCCGCGAGGATTCTCGAGAACGGCTCTCAGCGGTGAGCCGAGTCAGATCCAGTGCATTGTCGACGGCGTCGACGCGATCGCCGCCAGCCAGTCAGTGGGGCTTCTGGAGAGCCGCGTACACGCTTTCGTAGTGGGGGTGGCTCGATCGCGAGTCGGTCTGGGAGCAGAGTCGCTCGTCGTCGGCAATGCTCTAGTCATCGAGGATCTCGCCTGGTACAACAAGGGCCTCAAGTCGCTGATCAGCATGGTTCCGGGGCTCATGGGACTGATTCTGTGCATGCCCGCTCTGGCGTTTGCGCTTGCCCTGGCGCGGGAGAAAGAAATGGGCTCCTTCGAGAGTCTCATCGTCACGCCGGTCCGCGGATTCGAGTACTTGATTGGGAAGCTGGTGGCCTACGAAGTAGGTGGGATTGTGAGCGGCCTCCTGGCTTTGCTCGTCGGGACGTTCTGGTTTCGCGTCCCTTTCCGTGGAACCGTACCCGATTTCGTCTTGGTCACCGCTGCCTACATGATCGCCAGCACTGGGATCAGCCTGGTGGTGGCGAGTATGGTGCGCAACCAGCAAACGGCCATGTTCCTGATTCTCATGATCTTCTTCGTGCCGAGTTTCTTCATCGCGGGGCTGCTCCGCCCGATCTCTGAGGAGCCACTTGCGCGAGCCATTGCCTATGCTCTTCCGTCAACCCACTTCATCAGCATCTCACGAAGTTTGTTCCTCAAGGGTTTGGGTCTTCGCGCCCTCGGGGAGCCGGCTATGGCCCTTCTGGGGATTGGACTTATCTGTCAGGTGGTCAGTCTGTTGCGGTTCAACAAGAAGTTGACATGAGCGAGCAAGTTCTTGCTGGTCACTGGAGCGTCTGATCGGCCCCGTGCCACTGGACGCGCCCTCGCGATGGGATAGGGGATGATTTGGACCGATCGATGGCTACGTCCTGCCGGGTGATCGCGCGCTCGTCGGCGGCAGAACGGTGCTCGGGCGTGGGCGAAGGACGACAGATGCAGCCCCGTCATGACCGGAAAGCTTCTGGCACTGGGGCCAGGGGACTGAGAGTCCCAGACTTGGACCAGTCGCAACGACGGACGATGACCCGCAGAGGATCAACACGCTGACCGGACGACATGGCGCGCAGGATTCGAAACCTGATTCGCAAGGAACTGATCCAACTGGGCCGGGACTGGGTCCTGACGGGCTTCATCATCACGCTGCCTGTTTTCCAGCTGCTTCTGCTTGCGCAGTCCACGACAGAGAGCATTGTTGGCTTGAACGTCGCTGTCGTTGATCGTGATCGGTCCGCTGCCAGTCGCCGCGTGGTCCGGGCCTTGAGCAACAAGGAGGAGCTAGAGGTCTCCGGCTCCTTGCTGAACGACCAGGAGGCGAGCCGGCTCCTGGATCGGGGCGAGGCAATCCTCATGGCGGTCATTCCTGAAGGCTTCTCCCGTGCGTTGCGCAATCCAGCGGACACACCCTCGATTCAGCTCGTCGCTGACGGCAGCAATGACCTTGTCGCAGGTATCGCCCTTGGGGCCGCACGCGGGGCCTTAGGCGACTTGAGGATCCGAAAGGTCTCAGCTCCCGGGGCTGTCCCTGCATCTCTCGTCGATCTGCGGACGAGCGTGCGCTTCAATCCCACTTTCGATGTCAAGCTGTTTGCGCTCCCGGCACAAGTGGGGTTCATTGTCTACCAGGTGACCCTGACCGTTGCCTCCATTGGCGTGGCGCGCGAGCGTGAGCTGGGTACGTTGGAGCAGCTGATTGTCACGCCCTTGACCCGGATGGAGTTGGTGGCCGGAAAGGCCGCTCCCGCGCTCATCGTGGGGATGGTCAATTTCCTCTCGATGCTCGGTGTGACCGTCTGGGGGTTTGGCCTGCCCCTCCGGGGCTCCCTGTGGCTCCTACTCGTCTTGACGCTGCTGTTTGTCGGTGCGGAGATTGGCTATGGGATGTTGATCTCTGGGATAGCTCACACGCAGCAGCAGGCCATCCTGTTGGTCTTCGTGCAGGCAATGGTGGACATGACATTCTCCGGCTACCTGGTGCCGGTCAAGAATCTCCCAGCTGGGCTGCGATGGATAGCCCAGCTAGTACCGCTGCGCCACTACCTAACTCTTATCCGGAGCGTGATGCTCAGGGGGGCGAGTCTCAGGGCGTTGTGGCCCCACGCGGCCGCGATGCTTGGGGTGGGTGCGCTGGTTATGGTGGTGTCGGTGCGGACTCTGAGCCGCCGCCTCGACTAAGAAATGAGCAAGGAGTAGGCGAGACGCCACGCCTGCTGGAACCGTCGGGCGAAACACATCAGCAAACATCTGGGGCCGATGTCCGGCCGGCTCCCTAGAGAAACAAGGAGGATGGTTTATGAGCGAGATCTGCGTCATCGGCGTGGGCTACGTCGGTCTGGTCACAGGCACGTGTCTGGCCGATCTGGGAAACCGGGTCATATGTCTGAACCGCAATCAAGAGAAGTGCGACAACCTGAAGAAGAGTATCCTGCCCATCTATGAGCCAGGCTTGGAGGAGATCGTCCGACGGAACACGGAGGCCGGTCGGCTCCACTTCACCACCTCGTACGACGAAGCCATGGAGCGTGCCGAATTCGTCTTCGTCTCCGTCGGTACGCCTTCTGGCGACAGCGGCGAAGCTGATCTGGCCCACGTCGAGTCTGCTGCCACCAATGTCGCTCGGCGCATCCACCAGCCGCTCATCATCATCAACAAGTCCACTGTGCCCATCGGCACCGGGGACTGGGTGGCCGGTATCGTGCTCGAGCATATGCCGGACGTTGACATTCCCTTCTCAGTGGTCTCCAATCCGGAGTTTCTGCGCGAGGGGTCGGCGGTCCATGATTGGATGAACCCGGATCGGGTTGTGCTCGGCTCCACGAACAGGAGGGCCGCCGAGAAGGTCGCAGAGCTCTACTACCCGCTCCACGCAGAGACGATCATCACCGACCTGCGCACCGCCGAGATGATCAAGTATGCATCGAATGCGTTTCTGGCCACCAAGATCTCGTTCATTAATGAGATGGCCAATGTCTGCGAGGTGCTGGGTGCCGACGTGAAGGAGGTGGCTCGGGGCATGGGTACCGATCATCGTATCAGCCCTGACTTCCTCGGGGCCGGTATCGGCTGGGGCGGCTCATGCTTTCCTAAGGACGTCAGAGCGCTGGCTCACATGGCGGCCACTCACGGCACCCATCCCCAGATGCTGCGGGCTGTAATGGAGATCAATTACGATCAGCGAAAGCGGTTCGTAGCCAAGCTCCGAGAGGTGCTGGGCGGCCTGCGGGGCAAGACGGTAGGAATACTGGGGCTGTCCTTCAAGCCGAATACCGACGACATGCGGGATGCCCCCTCGGTCGAGATCATTAACCTGCTCCAGTACGAGGGGGCGCGGATCCAGGCCTACGATCCGGTGGCGATGGACAACGCCAAGCGCGTGTTGGGTGACACGATCATCTACTGCGAGGACCCCTATGACGTGGCCGAGGGTGCTGACGCGTTGCTGCTGGTCGCCGAGTGGAATGAATTCAAGCAGCTCGACCTGGAGCGGGTGAAGGCGCGGATGCGGCAGCCGGTGCTGCTCGACGGACGGAACATCTACGATCCGGACAGGATGCGTCAGCTGGGCTTCACGTACCGTGGGGTAGGGCGTGGGTACAATGCGGGGGGTGGAGCGGGCTAGGCTGCCGGGCCGCGGAGACGGCGAGGCGTTATCTCAAGCGACTGGCGGCCGATCACGATCTGTCGCTCGGCAGGACCCGGACACTGCTCCCGGCGAGCGTGCCCGTCGTCTCGGGGGTCTCCTGGTGCCGGCTTGCTCGGTGTCCCGCCTGGGGCGGGCAGGCTGTCTGTCGAACGCGATCGATCGCAGCCGCCCGGAACGAAGGTCTCGTCTGTGCCGCTGGCGGCTGATGGGCTCCGCCGCCGTGGTCGCGATGGCTCGCTACGCCTGCGGATCGGGACGATCTCACGCGTCACCGCCAGGTCACCGGGTGCTCATCCTGTCCATTTCCGCTGTTGACTTGAAGGCGTTCCTTAGCCGTGGCAGCAGGTCTGTTCGCAGCCTCCAGATGCACGCGCACGCCTCCGCGCCGGCGCTCACCACGGCCTCATGATAGGATTCGTGGTCGTGGCCGACGAGGGCGAAGACCTGGGCGGCAGGTTGAGCCCTCTTCATCGTGCGCACGCTTTCCAAACCCTCCCTCCCCAGGCCGGAGATGTCGACCAGAACCACGTCCGGGGATTCCGACCGATTCAAGGAGACGCCGATACCGTGGTCGGTTGCCTCAA
>JASFVD010000227.1:0-4805 GCA_050050015.1 Anaerolineae bacterium
TACCCGACCACGTTCTGCCCGCGGAGAAGCATCATGAAAGGCGTTTGAGGCATCTGTTTCTTAAGACGACGAATTCGTTCCCACGGGTCTTCGTCCAGAAAGCGCATGGCGGAGTCGAACGTGGCGCCGCCCCACATCTCGACTGCCCAATACCCAACCTCATCGATCGCCGAAGCGATGGGAAGCATATCGTCGGTCCGCATGCGGGTCGCCAGAAGCGACTGATGACCATCGCGAAGCATCAGATCACAGATCTTGAGTGGTTTAGACATTGCGCCTCCTACAACGGGATATTGCCGTGCTTCTTCGGGGGGTTGGCGTCGCGCTTGTTGTCAAGCACCCGCAAGGCCTCAATGATTCGCGGCCGAGTCTGCTGCGGTTCGATGACATCGTCAACGTAGCCGCGCCCAGCTGCGACATAAGGATTGGCAAACTGTTCACGGTATTCCTCGACAAGCCTCTCCCTCTCTTCGTCGGGATCCTCCGCGGAGGCGATTTCCTTGCGAAAGATAATGCTGACCGCACCCTCTGGTCCCATCACGGCGATTTCCGACGTGGGCCAGGCGTACGAGATGTCTCCCCTGATGTGCTTCGAACTCATCACGTCGTAGGCCCCGCCATAGGCCTTGCGTGTGATGATAGTGATCTTTGGCACAGTGGCCTCGCAATAGGCCCACAGAAGCTTCGCCCCGTTTAGAATGATGCCGTTGTGCTCCTGATCGACCCCCGGCAGGAAGCCCGGCACGTCCACAAACGTCACCAGAGGAATGTTGAACGCGTCGCAGAAGCGCACAAAGCGCGCCCCCTTGCGGGAAGCATCGATGTCCAGGACACCAGCAAGGATTGCTGGCTGATTCGCAACGATGCCGGCGGACCGCCCCCCGAACCGACCAAATCCCACGACGATATTCGTACTCCAGTTCGCGTGCACCTCGAGGAACTGGCCATCGTCCACCACACGGCGGACCACGTCCTTCACGTCATACGGCTTGGTCGGGCTGTCGGGAACGATCGTCTTCAACTCTTCATCCGCCCGGTCCTCGGGATCGTCAGTGGGAACAAAGGGCGGGTCCTCCAGGTTGTTCTGCGGAATGTATCCGATCAGCTCTCGGATTAGACCTACACAGTGTTCCTCGTTCTCCGCGGCGAAGTGGGCCACCCCACTCTTCGAAGCATGCGTCATGGCACCGCCCAGTTCCTCGAAGGTGACTTCCTCACGAGTCACCTCCTTGATCACGTCGGGCCCCGTAATAAACATATGACTCGTCTTCTTAGTCATCAGGACAAAATCCGTCATCGCGGGGGAGTAGACAGCTCCGCCCGCACACGGTCCCATGATGGCTGAAATCTGTGGCACCACGCCAGAGGCCATCACATTGCGCAGGAAGATGTGGGCATATCCCGCCAGAGAAACCACTCCTTCCTGAATGCGCGCCCCTCCGGAGTCGTTGAGCCCGATGACAGGCGCTCAGTTCTTCATCGCCAGATCCATAACCTTGCAGACCTTCTCGGCGTGGACCTCGGACAAGCTGCCCCCAAAAACCGTGAAGTCCTGGGAAAACACGTAGACCTGGCGTCCGTTGATGCTCCCCCAGCCCGTCACGACGCTGTCCCCGAGATACTTCCTGTCCTCCACCCCAAATCCTGTGGCACGGTGAGTCGCGAACATGTCGAGCTCTCGGAAGGAGTCGGGGTCAAGTAGCATCTCCACTCGTTCCCGTGCGGTCATCTTCCCCTTTTCGTGTTGGCGGTCGATGCGTTCCTGCCCCCCGCCCAACCGGGCTTTCTCGCGCTTCTCGCGCAGTTCCTGGATTGCTTTCTCGGTGCTCATCGTCTCCTCTCTTGACCAACGGGTGCGGGCACACCCTGGGTGAGGGCGGCAAACCCCTTCGTCTTCAATGTCAACGACCAGCTCGGAGCTATGCGCCCGGCCCTGTGATGACGGTCCAATGTGGCAGACGTCTTCCGAAAGGACCTGGCTAGAAGGTGCTCTGCCCGGCCACTCGAGTCACCCACTGCACGCAGGAGCCGCACGCAGCATAACGTGGCGTCCAGTGGAAGCTTTCCAGCCACCAATCGGTGTCGCCGAGCGTGAACCGGCGGGCCGCGGACCTTTCCGCTGCGCGTAGTTTACGCGCAACTTCATTTGGGCACAAGTGAGGAGCGACGCGCCTAGCGGTAGCCCTTTGCTCTTGCTTATGGCTTCCGTCTGAGGAGGAGGATAACTTGGTACCGACCCACGGAACGAAGGAGCCTGGAAGGGCCTTGGCCTGCGCTAGCGTGGGACTCGTCCGAGCCGTTTCGGATGTCAACGACCGACGCGTCGCCGCGACTACCTGGTTTCCGAACCGCACGTCCCGGGCGGCCTGTGGGGACAGGGAGCTAGTCTTTAGGGCGACTCGGGCGCCGGGCTCACCCAGCGCCCCCCGCTACGAGGGTCACCGAGATGTCACCGCCGGAGGACAATGCGCGCCGTCCACGTAGTCTATGGCTGGGCCGTGTAGAGGTCGGCGCGGGTCAAAGGCAGGCCGCTCTCACCGCCGGGTCCCGGCTTCGCCAGAAGCGACTGATACACATTAAGATGCCCGGCCTCGAAGCCGTGCGCGGAACCGGACATGAACAACCGCCAGATCCGGTAGGTCACCTCGTCGACGTGCTCCAGTGCCTCGTCATGCCTCTGCTCCAGGCGTCGGACCCAGCGCCGGAGCGTCAGCGCGTAGTGCTCTCGGAGCGACTCCACGTCCCGCACCTCGAAGCCCAGGTCCTCCGCGATGCCCAAGGAGTGACTGATCGGGGTCAGCTCTCCATCTGGGAAGACGTATCGATTGCTGAAAGTGTCCGGGTCCTCCACTTTCGGTTCCCAGCCCGGTCGGGCGATGGCGTGGTTGAGAAAAAGCCCCTCGACACGCAGGATATCCCACGCTCGTGCGAAGTAGACCCCCATCTTCTCCTGGCCCACGTGCTCGAACATGCCGACACTCACCAGCTTGTCGAAGGGCCGGCCATCGGTCGCGACTTCTCTATAGTCCTGGCAGGCCACGCGGCAGCGATCGTCCAGACCAGCTTGCTGGATGCGCCTCTGGGCAAACTCAACCTGCGGCTGGCTAAGCGTGATCCCTAGTGCCTCGACGCCGTAGTGCCTAGCCGCATGAATGACCAGACCGCCCCAGCCACACCCGATGTCTAGAAGTCGCTCGCCCGGCTCAAGGCGGAGTTTACGGCAGATGTAGTCAAGCTTCCGCCCCTGAGCTGTGTGAATGTCATCATCCGGGGACGAAAAATAGCCGCAGGAATAGACCATACTCCGGTCCAGCCAGAGGGCATAGAAATCGTTGGATACGTCATAGTGGTACGAGATGGCCTCTCGATCCCGCTCCCGCGAGTGGGTAGTCCCACTCATCTCTGCAGCCTGGCGTCCACTCCGTGACGAAGCCTTTTTCGGCAGCGAACGGAGCTTCCAGGCCAACCCCAGCTTCTCACCTAACCCGAGGTCTAGATTCTCGAAGGTCTCGACCAGCGGAAAGGCGGAGATTAGATCGCCTTCTACGCCAAAATCCCCGTAGATGTACGACTCGCCGATGTTGAGCTCCGTAGGAGGCAGGAACATGTCTCGCAGGGCGCCGGCGTGATTCAGTACCAGCGTGAAGTCGGGCTCCGTCGGCGGATCATCGGGCCAAACGGTGCCGTCCCACAGCCGCACGGAGAAGTCAATCTCCTCGCAACTGCCAAAGATGTCGTCCAGAACGTCCAGGGTCGTCTGCCTGGCCCGATTCTCTGCGTTCATAGTTCTCCCCTTCAGCTGCCATGGATGAACCGATGCGAAAACATGGAATCCCTTCTCCTGGTCAACGCGCGCTTCGGCGAGCCGACTCCCGCACTCGTTGCTGAGCCCTCCCGGCTCAGGGCCTGCTGTCTGGCATTTTCCAGTCTGCGGAGACCTCCAATACCCTATCTGGCCACAGCCTGGCGTCCGCGAAGCCGAGGAATCTCGGCACCCCGTCTGGAAGCAGGCGCGATGCGCTCACCGAAGACAGCAAATTGAGGACTCCCTGCCCGGGCGCCCCCTCGCCATGCACCGAAAGTGGCACCGGCGGGATGTGAGAAGGCCAGCAGTGATTACGGTGTAATCCGAGACAGAAAGGATGCGTAGGGCCAGGCCCAGCACACACGGCAAGCATAGACGCGTGGACCACAGGGTGCCCTCTGGACAGTAGGGGCGCGGAGCGCATTCCCCCTGATACACCAGAACCCGGTGCTGTGCGAGGCAACCAGGCATTGCGCCGAATGGATCCAAGCAACATCGAGCCGAGACGAGGCTACATCTCAAGGCCGAGGCGCGCGCTGACGCGCTGCCAGACGCCGCGCAGCGCCTGGGACACCGGCCCGTCGGCAAACGCTGTCACCGGGTGGCCTTGCACCATCGCCTCTGTAGCAATTGTATCATACGGGACAAGTCCCACCAACTCTACGCCTCGGCCATCACAGAAAGCCGCCACGTCGTCGGCACGCCTTCGGTTAAGGTCGGCCTTGTTGATGACCACGAGTGCGGGTACGCCGAAGTGCTCCGTGGTGCCCAGGATGCGCTCGAGATCGTGCACGCCAGAAACCGTGGGCTCAACCACTAGCAGAGCCATGTCTGCACCAGCACATGCGGAAATCACTGGACAGCCGATCCCCGGAGGGCCGTCTACCAGCAAGAGCCTGGCCCCGGTCTCGGATGCCGACCTCTGCCCCTGCTTCTTCACCACTGTCACCAGCTTCCCCGAGTTCTCCTGTCCAGCGAAGAGATGCGCGTGAAAGAGCGG
>JASFVD010000228.1:0-4799 GCA_050050015.1 Anaerolineae bacterium
TTACCTTTTCCTTCTTGAGGTAATCGACCAGATTCGTCGCTCTTTCTGGACCTGTCTCGCCTGCGATGAGCTCACACTCCACGACGCGTTCCGGAATGTAGAGTTCGTCGATCGCTATCTGCGCCGATGCCAGGCCGAGCCCTGAGGGATCAATACCTAGATCATCGGCTGACCACACCGGAATCTCGGCTCGCCGGGCGGCTAGCATTCCTCTCACCGAGGCGTAGCGCGGCACGTTGCTTTCATCATTGGTGACGGTTCCGACGAAAGGCACGGGGGCCTCCAGCACCTCGTATCCGATGTCGACGGACCGCTGCATCCGGACCTTGCCGTTGATTGGCTCGATATTGGCAATGATGGTGGCGCACGGCAGGCCCAGCTCCTCCGCCAGGAACGGGCCGGTCAGTCCGAGCTCCACGTCTCCGGCCTGACGCCCGCAAAGCGCGACGTCGAAATCCCCCACCTTGCGCACGGCGGCCGCTAGGATCTGCGCCCTCTCAAAGGCACCGGCATCCTCAAAGGCAGAGTCGGTCACGCGGATGGCCTGATCGACACCCATGGCCAGGGCTTGGTGGAGCGATTCGACGGCATCCTCATCACCAATGGTGATGACGGTGACTTTGCCGTTCGTCTTCTCTTTGAGCTGGAGTGCTATCTCGATTGCCACTTCGTCGTACGCGCTGATGACCAGCGGATGGGTCCCGCGAACCTGTTCCATCTCCTCGGGATCGATCTCGAAGAGATGAGGGGGGACCTCTGGATCGATAATCTGTTTCATGCAGACAATAGTATGCATTTTGACCCTCGTTCCTACTGACTCTTCACTTGCCCCGCCTCACCGTAGACGTGGGGCTTGATGCCGTCATGGACCGTCTATCGTAGGGACATGCCAAAGGCACTCGCGGCGGGCCTCTTTGCCAAGCCAGAGCAGATAGCACGCTTTTCGTCAACCCCCACGATGGTCCAAGCCGCAGACAGCCAGCGGTCGAGCCGCACGTCTTATCGCACGCGGATGGATGCAGGGCGTTCTGGCTCGTGATTGGTCTGACGAAACGTCAGCCTTCCCTGATACGAGAGAACTAGGAGTTCAACAGGCTCTCCTAGTTCTCTCTTGTCCTGCTACCTCAGAGTCTGCGTTCTACGGATAGCACAAGTGTCGTTCTAGACCCAGTCGAAGGTGCGCTCGACGGCCTCCTTCCAGCCGTGGTAGAGCTCCTTCCGGGTGTCCCTATCCATCTTGGGCTCCCAGGTCTTGTCGATATTCCAGTTCTCGCGAAGGGACTCGATGTCGTCCCAGAAACCGACGGCCAGGCCGGAGGCGTACGCCGCACCCAGCGCGGTCGTCTCTGCCACCGTGGGCCGGATGACCGGCACACCCAGGATGTCAGATTGGAACTGCATCAGAAGCTCATTGTAGACCATGCCGCCGTCAACCTTGAGGGCCTCCAACGGCACGCCGGAGTCCTTCTCCATCGCATCCAGCACCTCGCGGGTCTGGTAGGCTGTGGCCTCCAAAGCGGCGCGGGCGATGTGGTATTTGTTGATGTAGCGCGTCATACCCACGATCACGCCTCGGGCGTCGCTGCGCCAATAGGGGGCGAAGAGACCGGAGAACGCCGGGACAAAGTAGATGCCGCCGCTGTCTTCCACCTGCTTTGCGAAGTCCTCGACGTGCTTGGAGAACTCAAAGAACTCCAGGTTGTCTCGCAACCACTGGACAAGGGCGCCAGTGATGGCAATGGATCCCTCCAGGCAGTAGACCGCGTCGTGGTCGCCCATCTTATACCCGAGGGTGGTGAGCAGGCCGCTCTCGCTGGGGACGGGCTCGGTGCCCGTGTTGAGGAGCATGAAGCAGCCCGTGCCGTAGGTGTTCTTGGCCTCACCAGGGCTGAAGCAGGTCTGGCCGACGAGGGCTGCCTGCTGATCGCCGAGGTCGCCGCATACCGGAATCTTGACGCCGAGCGGACCGTCTCCCGGCGTATAGCCGTAGATGTCGGGGTCGCCGGACGGTCGAATCTCGGGGAGCATCTCGCGAGGGATGCCCATCGTGTCAAGGATCTCCTGATCCCAGTCCAGCGTCTCCAGGTTCATCAGCATAGTCCGGCTGGCATTGGTCACGTCCGTGACGTGAGCGCCGCCGTCCGGGCCGCCCGTGAGGTTCCAGATTTCCCAGGTGTCGATGTTGCCGAAGATAGCGTCACCGCGCTCGGCGGCGGAGCGCAGCCCATCGACGTTGTCCAGCAACCACTTGATCTTAGGACCGGAGAAGTAGGTGGCCAGCGGAAGACCGACCTTCGGGCGGAAGCGATCCTGGCCGCCGTCCTCAGCCAGGTCGTCGCAGATGTCCTTGGTTCGGGTGTCCTGCCACACGACGGCGTTGTGGTAGGGCTCTCCAGTGTTCTTGTTCCAGACGACGGTCGTCTCGCGCTGATTGGTGACGCCGATCGAGGCGATCTCCTGCGGTCGCACCCCCGTCTTCTTCAGCGCGCCCTTGATGACGTCCTCGGTGCGATCCCAGATCTCCATGGGATCGTGCTCCACCCAGCCAGCCTCAGGATAGATCTGCTCGTGCTCCAGCTGGTGCGAGCCAACGACCTCACCCCCATGGGTGAAGATCATGAAACGGGTACTGGTCGTACCCTGATCGACTGCTGCCGCATACTTCTTCTCTGCCATTTTCGTTACACTCCTTCGTTCCTTCGTGATAGCGAATCCAGAATGCCTTGTGGCATCGACGAGGCCGCGTTCAGAAGCGGGTTCCTACTTGCGGTCGCTGCAAACAGGCCAGCGGGAGCATCTGCGCAACGACTCCCCTCTAACACCTCACTGACTCTGTCTCTTTTCCCGAGCCACCTCGACCATAGTGTTGATCAGGAGATAGGACGAGGTCGCCCCGGGGTCCTGGTGCCCAATGCTGCGCTCGCCGAGGTAGCTGGCGCGGCCCTTCTTGGCCAGCATGGGGATCGTGTTCTTCATGCCCTGCTTCGCGGCCTCGGCCGCTGCCTCCAGGGCCTCCAGCGTGTCGGCGCCGTTATCCAGCGCCTCTTCCATCGCGTCAACAGCCGGTGTAATGGCATCGACCATCGTCTTGTCGCCGGGGCTCGCCTTACCGCGCATCACGACCCCATCCAGCGCCGAACTGAGCGCGTTGAGGATGTCCTCACCCTCCAGCTCATACTTGCCGGACACAGCCATGCCCGCCTGCATAAAGGCCGTACCGTAGAGAGGTCCACCTGCCCCACCCACGCTGGACACGAGCGCCATACCAGCGGTCTTGAGAATGGTCCCAGCGTCTTTGTCCTCCGCCGACGATACCTTCTTCAGGACGGTTTGGAACCCTCGGTTCATGTTGATGCCGTGGTCTGCGTCGCCAATCGGTGAATCGAGCTTGGTGAGGTGCTTCTTGTTCTCTTCGATGACCTCTGCCATCCAACGGAGGCATGTCAGAAGGTCCTCGGTGGTAGTGGGCATGGCGAGCTATCTCCTTTGCGTGGGTCTATGTATCACCAGTCTCTTGGTTCAGCCTTGCAGGTGTCCTGCCTATCTCGCGTCGCTGTAGGACGAACAGTCCCCTTCCGCGAGGCTACATCTTCCAGCGGAGGCCCGGCGTCTTGACCGGCTCGTCCCAGAGCTCGATCATCTCGTCGTCCATCTTCAGCAGGGTGATCGAGACACCTTCCATCTCCAGCGAGGTGATGTAGCGGCCGATCAGATTCCGCACGATCTCCAATCCCTTGGCTTCACAGATCTCGTGCAGCTTCCGATAGACGATGGGGAGCTCGATATCCGGCGTGCCACCCATACTGTTGACGAAGGCCAAGACCTTGTCGCCCTCCTCAAAGGGAGGATCAACCATCTCAATCTCGACCCACTCTTCCTTGTCCAGATCCCACTCGCGGATCGTACGGGTATACTCCCCGTCCTCGATGATGGAGACGGCCAGCATCTCCGTGATCTCATCTACCGGCTTCAGCTCCATGCGCTTGCGGCCTGGCTCGCCGTGGATGCCGATGCCGATTTCCATTTCGTCTTCCTCGAGCTCAAACGTCGGCTCGCCCGCCGTGGGTACGGTGCACGGCGTCAGGGCCACGCCCATGCTCCGGCCGTGCATGTTCACCTTGCGGCACAGATCCGCCAGGGCCTCCAGATCATAGCCCTTTTCCGCCGCAGCACCCACGATCTTCTCAGCCAGCACCGTCGTGCCGACGCCGCGCCGGCCCGCCGTGTAGAGGCTATCCTTCACGGCGACGTCGTCGTCGATGAGGATGTTCAGCACTTCAATGCCCTCGGCGCGGGCCATATCCGCAGCCATCTCGAAGTTCATCACGTCGCCGGTGTAGTTCTTGACGATGTACAGCACACCGGCGCCGCTGTCCGTTGCCTTGGCCGCCTCGAGCATTTGGTCCGGCGTGGGAGAGGTGAAAACGGCACCGGGGCAAGCAGCATCCAGCATGCCGACGCCCACCAGGCCGCCGTGCATCGGCTCGTGGCCACTCCCGCCGCCGGAGATCAAGGCCACTTTCCCATCAATGGGGGCGTCAGCACGGTACACGAAATTGGGATCGTACTGGACCTTGATCAGATCCGGATAGGCCAGCGCCATGCCCTCCAGTTGTTCGATGACCACTCGTTCCGGGTCATTGATCAGCTTTTTCATTATTAACATCGCTCCTTTCGCTTATCAGGCAAAGACAAGAGGGGAGAGAAGAAGCGGACCTCACCCCCCTCCTGTCGAGGATCCTCTATCAGACCGATTACTCTTCCGGCAGGAAGGGTGTCACAAACCAGTCATAGGTCAG
>JASFVD010000229.1:0-4782 GCA_050050015.1 Anaerolineae bacterium
GGGCTCTGCTGCGGGGTGCGCCATTGGCGCAGGCCGAGGGCTGGCTGGGCGAGCGTGGGTATGAACTGAGTGAGCCAGAGAGGGACTTCATCCAGGCGAGTGCGGAGCTGCGGGAGCGCAGACATACTGAGCGCGAGCGGCGGCGGCGGCGAACGATCCTGGCCCTGGCCGGCGGCCTGATCATCGCGATTGGACTGGCGATCTTCGCCTTCAATGCTCGTGCCACCGCCCAACGAGAGGCGGCCGTCAGCCAGAGTCTGGTGCTGGCCGCCGACGCCGAGCAGGCCCAGGTCAACGGGAAGGTCGATCTGGCGCTGGCGTTGGCGCTGGAAGCGGTCGACATGGACGAGCCACCGTCGGAGGCCGTGCGCACCCTGTCGGACCTGGCCCTGGGGCCGGGGACCCGCGCGGTGTGGCAGGGCCACGGTGTCGTGGTCCGGGATGTCGCCTTCAGCCCGGACGGCGAGACGGCCCTCTCCGGCAGCTGTGCTGAGCTCACGTCCGATGGTACCTGTCGTGAGGGCGAGATGATCGTGTGGGACGTGTCGACGGCGCTCAACACAGGCTTGGGCGGACCAGAGGCCGTGACCGAGCTGCGCCGCTTTGAAGGGCACACAGGCTGGGTCAACGCCGTCGCCTTCAGCCCGGACGGCACGACTGCGCTTTCTGCCTCAGGCGATGGGGCTGTCATTGCATGGGAGGTCAGTACAGGAAAGCTCCGTCGCCGCTTAGAGGGTCACGCTGGCGCCGTGAACTGCGTCGCCTTCAGCCCAGACGGAGAGACGGCCCTGTCCGGTGCAGACGATGCCACATTGATCCTGTGGGATGTTTCGACTGCGCTCAACACAGGCGCAATGATCGGCGAACCGCTCCTCCGCTTCGAGGGCCATACAGGTGGCGTGAAGAGCGTAACCTTCAGCTCCGACGGCCAGCAGGCCCTTTCCGGCTCCGCGGATGGGACGCTGATCCTATGGGATGTCGCAAGCGGCGAACCGCTCCGTCGCTTTGAGGGGCACGTGAATGAGGTCGAAGGCGTGGCGTTCACTCCCGACGGGCGCACCATGGTGTCGGCAGGCGGCAATACGATCCGTATGTGGGACCTGGAAGGCGGCCAGGAGATTCGCCAGCAAGGTTTTGGGGGTATGCCAGCATTGCTTGACATTAGCCCCGACGGGCGTACTGTCATACTGCAGCTCGCTGGCGTGGCCCTGTGGGACGTAGAGAGCTGGCGGCAGGTGCAGTCGATGCCAGGAGGCGTCTCCGGCCCGGTGGAGTTGGAGTCCGCCGCATTTAGCCCCGACGGGCGCCTGGCCCTTTCCGGGTACTCCGACGGCACCCTGCGCCTGTGGAACATTGCGGGGCAAGTCGAGTTTCGCCGTTTCGCGACGGACGGCACCCCCCTTGCGGCGGTGGCCGTCAGCCCCGACGGACGTCGCCTCCTGACGGGCGACATGACGGACGTGACAACGCTCTGGGACGCGGAGAGCGGTGAGATGATCCGCCGCTTCGAGGGAGACGCCGTGGCAGTCAGTCCCAACGCGGTCGCCTTCAGCCCTGGCGGGAAGTATGCCCTGGTCGGTTCCGGTGACGCGTTCGCAGGCACGGAGACCAGGAGCCTCGTGCTGTGGGACCTCGAAACCGGCGAGGAGATCCGCCGCTTTGAGGGACATGAATTCGTTCTCAGGAGCGTGGCCATTGGCCCGGATGGGCGCACGGCACTTGCCGGGTCGCAGAGCCAAACCCTTGGTGCCCAAGGCGAGCTGATTCGGTGGGACCTGGAGACTGGCGACCTGATCCGTCGCTTTGATGCAACAGACGACATCACCAGCATCGCCTTCAGCGCCGATGGGAGACTTGCTCTTACCGGCTCAGCCTATTTGGAGCATGCGACGCTTTGGGACGTGGCGAGCGGCCAGGAAGTCCGCCGCTTCGAGCACACAAACATGGTGTTTGACGTCGCCTTCGGTCCGGATGAGAGGACCGCCCTCTCCGCCTCAGCCGATCGCAGCATCATCCTGTGGGATGTGACAACGGGGGAGGTCATCCGTCGTTACCTGGGGCATGATGACATGGTGTGGAGTGTGGACGTCAGCCCCGATGGGCGCTACCTTCTCTCTGGATCGATGGATGGGGACATCATCCTGTGGGATTTCGAGACAGCTCAAGAGCTGCGGCGCTTCAGCGTTCATACAGAGGTGGTACCTGGCCTGGCATTCAGCCCCGACGGGCAGACCGCCTTCTCGGTCTCGCTCGACGGCGCGCTCATCGAATGGCAGATGGCCGATCTGCCCCTGGAGGAGCTGATCGATTGGGCCTATGCCAACCGCTACGTGCGCGAGCTGACCTGCGAGGAGCGGCAACAGTACCGCGTCGAGCCGCTATGCAGTGCCGAGGCGATGACCAGCGAAGCTCGCTCCGGCCCATAGCCCCCGGGCTCACGGGGAGATCCCCCCACCCGCGCCAGTGCGTCGTCGCGTATGGAAACCCGACCTACATCGTGGCGCCCTCCAGAGCGTATTCCATCCTGCCCCGCACGTCCCTTAGCGCTGAACTCTGGCCTTGCCTGTCGTCGAGTGTGGACATCCGACCTACAGCCTTCGGACCCGGGCGCGCAGGCACTTGTCCGAAGGATCGTGCACCACGACTTGATTGCGCGCGGGTGTCGCCGTGCTATAATAGCCGTCGTCGACGAAGACTCGGAAGGGTGCCGGAGTGGACGAACGGGGCGGTCTCGAAAACCGCTGTGGCCTTTATTGGCCACCGAGGGTTCGAATCCCTCCCCTTCCGCCTGATGAGACTCTTGCCCGCGCAAGGGTCTCTTCTGTCTGCCAGTGCCGGTGCTCAGCGCCGGGATCGACCGACTAGTTTTCCTCCTCACGACGGATGAGGACGTCCTCGCCGGAAACCTCCACCCAGTCGCCAGTGCGGATCTGAGACACGTCGACCTGATCGACCATGGGCACATCGGCTATGACGGCGCCGACCGCCACCACCGGATCGGCCTCCCCGTTGATGATCGCGGCAGGCGCTAGGCCATTGCGCGCCAGCCGATAGAGGGTGTATGAGCCGACGGTGCTCCCTTTTCCGGTAGGAAAGACGAGCACGCGCCCCGCGACGCACTCCCCCTCCAGTGGATGCCCTTGTTCGATCACCACGCCCGTATCCGGGTCGACGCCACCCAGGAAGCCGATCGGCTCCGGCGACACCAAAGCCTGAGCGGCAGCTTGTCCGGCCGTGACCACGCGAGCCTGCATCCGCACGTCAGCAGAAGGCGTCATCCCGCTCCATGTAGCTGTCGCTGCACATCCGTCGGGGCGGAAACACGAAAGACACGATGTCCGTCCTACGGCCCCACCGAGAACGACTCAATGTTCCAGAACGCCGTGGTTTGGCTGGGATCCAGGACCACGCCGTCGACCCACGAGCCCACGACAACCATCCTGGGCACGAAGTACAGCGGGAGCACGGGCAAGTCGCGGGAGAATATGCGCTGGGTCTGTTGATAGGCACTGACTCGCGACTGCGTTCCATACAGCGCGTTCGATGCCATCCGGCACGCCTGATCATAGGCCTCGCTGGCGTAGCCCGGGTTGTTGCTGGTGGCCCACCAGTTCTCCTCCCTTGGGATTTCCGTAGACAGGTATAACCCGCAGGGAGCACCTAGGCCATTAAGCCAGGAGAAGAGCGCCAGGTCAAACTGACGGCCAAAGACGGGGCCGTCGGGGCCGTCGGCGTAGAAGACGTCCGGTGGCAGGTACTTCGTCGTCAGTCCGACGCCGCATTGGGCCAGGTTCTCCTCCAACACGCCAGCCGAGCGTTGGCGAGCTGCATCGCCCTGAGTCGTCAGGAGCGTGACTGAGAAGACGGTCCCGGCGGCGATGCCCGGCATGCCCTGAGCCTCCAGCATGCCATCCCCGTTCGCGTCTCGCCAGCCGGCCTCCTCCAGCGTCACCCGACCTGCGGCGGGATCGTAGGGCCAATCGTGAAGCTCGCCACCCGCGTGGAGCGGATGCTGAGGTAGTACGAGGCTGTTCGCGACGGCGGCATTGGCGCCAGGGAACGCCTCTTCGGCGATCCGCTCCTGGTCGACGCAATGCGCGATGGCCTGCCGCACCTGCCGATCGCCGAAGAAGGACATTCGCTGCGACCAGCTAGCCGGCTGGATGCCAAAGTCCAGATGCTCCCATTCGCTGCTGGGTGCCGAGATCAACCTCGCGCTGCCGTCCTCCAGAGCCTGCTGGAGCGGCGCAGGCACCGAACTCCCGACAAGCTCCTCGGAGACGACGTCGCACTGCCCAGCCAGCAGCTCCTCCGCCGCCTGCTCTCGATCAGCGACGAAGCGGAAGGTAACGCGATCGAGGTGCGGCAGTCCCTCTGAGGCTCGGAAGTAGTAGGGATTGGGCACAAGCGTTATGTAGTCACCCTCATCCCACGTCTCGACCGCGAAGGGCCCCCACCCCAGCGGAACGTGGCGGGATTCGCCGTTCTCCAGCAGTTGGTTCACATCTGCGTTGCCCAAGACGTGCCTGGGCAGTGGGTGATAGAGGTTGAGCAGGTAGTGCGTATCTCGGTAGCCGGGCACGCCGGTCCAGACGATGGTCCGGCTGTCCTTCACCTCGTAGCTCGCCGTGTGGTCGAGCCGCCGTCGAAGGGCGGCATCGTCCAGTCGTCCGGCAAGCTCATACGAGAATCGGGAGTCCTCCGCCGTAAGCGGCTCGCCATCGGCCCAGGTCACGTCGGAGCGGAGCGTGAAGGTAACCACCATCTGCGTCATGGTGATCA
>JASFVD010000230.1:0-4767 GCA_050050015.1 Anaerolineae bacterium
CAAGATTCTGCGGGCCGGATATGACATCACGGAAATCCCAGCCTCGTACGAGCCCCGCACAGTCGCCGAGGGGAAGAAGATTCGAGCGTGGGATGGGATGGTGGCGCTGTTGGTGATCGTCCGCGACCGACTTCTTCCGATGAGTCACATTGTGCGGGAGCAGAGATGAACATCATCGTCACCGGATCCATCGCGTACGACTACTTGATGACGTTCCCAGGGCGCTTTGCCGAGCAC
The DNA here is from genome assembly GCA_050050015.1 of Anaerolineae bacterium. GTDB lineage: Bacteria > Chloroflexota > Anaerolineae > B4-G1 > B4-G1 > SKLM01. Next base: position 238 of record JASFVD010000230.1, read on the forward strand.
ATCCTTCCCGATCAGATTCACAACCTTTCCGTCAGCTTCCTGGTGGATGAGATGCGGAAGCAACGCGGAGGATGCGCGGCGAACATTGCCTACAATCTGGCGCTACTGGGCGAGCATCCGAGGCTAATGGGGACGGTGGGACAGGACTTCGATTCGTATCGCGCCTGGCTGCAGGGACACGGCGTAGACACCTCCCTCGTCCGGGTCGAAGATGACCTCTTCACAGCGTCATTCTTCGTCAGCACCGATGACGACGGGAATCAGATCGCGAACTTCTACACGGGCGCTATGGCTCGGGCTCGCGATTTGTCGCTCCAGGTGCTGGAGCGTGGCGAGACGCATCTTGTCATCATCTCCCCAAACGATCCCCAAGCGATGGTGAAGTACGCCGCGGAGTGTCAGGCACATGACATCCCCTACCTCTACGACCCCAGTCAGCAGATCGTGCGACTCAGTGATGAGGAGTTGAGGATGGGACTCGAGGGATGCTCAATGCTGGTGGTGAACGAATACGAGTTTGAACTGCTGCGAGAGAAGACGCGCCTGACGGCAGACCAGATCCGTGCAGCTCCCAATGAGGCCTGTGTCGTGACGCGGGGAGGAGATGGGTCAGTCATCTGGGCCGGTGAAGAGGTCTTCCACATCCCGCCGGCGGTACCTCGTTGCGTCGACGACCCTACGGGCGTGGGGGACGCCTATCGAGCCGGCTTGATCAAAGGTCGTGCCCTGAATATGCCTTGGGCGCTATCAGGCAGGCTCGGCAGCATTGCGGCCGCGTACGCCCTCGAACAGCCCGGCCCGCAGAATCATCACTACACCGTGCCGGAGTTCATTGCGCGCTTCAGGGCCACCATCGAAGCCGAAGAGCTAGACGCAGAAGCTGTCTCCGATGCCCTTTCCCATTTCGAAGGCTCGTCAACATAGGTCGAGCCTGCTATCGCTCACCTGAATCGGGTAGGAGGGGGTCTCACGGCCCCCGTCCTCCCACACCGCCGTGCGTACGGGTCCGTACACGGCGGTTTCCCCTACGGTTGTAGCCAGTATGACTGACCAAGGCTCGCTTCCAGTTCAACGCCGTGAATGCTTGCCCCTCCCCGCACACAGCAGATCCAGTTCCGCCTTCACCGCTTGTGGCGTGGCACACGCACTGCCACGTGCCTCGCTGGCGCTCCACATCCATCGAGTATCCCTGTCTGCTCCTTGCCGTAGAGGATTCGGCCCTTCGGCAGCTTATGCTGCCTACTATGGCCTCTGCTGACTTGTCTGCATCCTTCCCCGGCTGTCTCCAACCCGGTAGTCTGGCTCGTCCAGACAGGTGCAGACACCTCCCAAGGTAAGCCGTGTTTCTTTCTGTTGGCACTCGCCGGATTTACCTTCGCAACCTCCTGAATGACTTTCGGGCCTCGCTGTATGTGGCCAGCTTACCCGGTTGCGCCGGCCTTCTATCCGATTCCTGTTCGTCGAGTCCGAGTCTTGTCTTACGCTTCCTTCAGATTCCGCCTCACGGCGGACACCCTTGCTTCGGCTAGCGGTTCCTGTCACTTAGGCCCGCGGAGGACTTCCACCTCCCAGACACACGGCATGCCTGGCACACCACCACCACGAAGAAGCCACGGCCCACGACGGGCCGTGGCTTCACTGCGTCAAGACGTAACGCTGTCCGGCACTCAGTCGTCCGGGCTTTCGGACAGTGCGGTTACTTGTGCCTCTGCATTGTACGAGCTGCGCACTAGCGGGGCGCTCTCCACCCACCGGAAACCCATCTCATATCCGCGCTCCTTGAATCTCTCGAATGCCTCCGGCTCGTAGTATCGCAGTATGGGCGCGTGCTCCCGTGAAGGCTGAAGGTACTGTCCGATAGTGAGGATGTCAACGCCGACGTCCCGCAGGCCACGCATCGTCGCGAGGACTTCGTCTTCAGTCTCGCCCAGGCCAACCATGATCCCGCTCTTGGTAATCGCCCCGGGCCACAACGTCTTGGCATTCCTGAGCACGTCCAAGGACCAGTCGTAGCGGCATTGAGGCTGTATCCTCGAGAAGAGGCTGGGCACGGTCTCGACATTGTGGTTGAGTATGTCTGGGCGCTCGTCCATCACCGTTCGCAGTGGCCCAATCTCGCCGCGGAAATCCGGCACGAGAACCTCGACCGTACACCCTGGCTGGGTTTCCCGGATGCGTCGAATCACGGCAGCGAAGACCGAAGCACCCCCGTCAGGCAAGTCATCCCGATCTACGGAAGTGATAACGGCGTGCTTGAGGTCCATGGCCTTCACGGCCTGGGCAACGTGCTCCGCCTCCTCGGGATCAAGAGGGTCTGGGCGGCCCGTCTCCACGTTGCAGAAGCGGCAGTTTCGCGTGCACGTGTCGCCCAGAATGAGAAACGTGGAGGTCCGATTGCCCCAGCACTCGGCCATGTTGGGGCAGTGAGCCTCCTCACATACGGTGTGCAGGCTCTTGGAGCGCATGAGGCGCTTGAGCCAGTGGTAGGACTGACCTTCGGGGGCACGAACGCGAATCCAGGCCGGGCGGCGCCCGGTGCGTTCTTCCACCTCTTCCTCAGTTATCTCCATCGGATCAGAATTCTCTCAAGTCAACCTGTCGGTGTCTGAACGTCGCAAGCTGCTGGAACCCCGCTGCCTTCGCAACGTCAACGGCGACGTCAAGGTCTGCGCCGACTGTCTCGGGCGAATGGGCATCCGAGCCCAGGGTAAGAATCTCTCCCCTCAAGTCTCGATACCAGCGCAGGATCGTCAGTGATGGGCAGGGCTCCCCTAGCCCTTGGCGCAGCGGCGACGTGTTCAGTTCAATGCCCTTGCCTCTTTCCACAAGAGTGCGCAACGCGGTGCGGATCATGTCTGCATAGGGCTCGGGGCCGTCATACGTCTTGCCCAACCTTCGAGCGTCTCGTTTGACCAGATCCAGGTGGGCAAGCACATCAAAATCCCCGTTGGCAGACAGGTCTACAACCTGGCGATAGTATGACTCGTACGCCTCGCGCAGCGGCTGGTCAAAGAAATCCTCCAGCCAAGTAGCCTGCATGCCTTCGGCATAGTGCGCCGATCCCAGTACGACGTCGAAGTCTCCCGCAGCGACCACACTCTCCGATTCGGCAGCAAAGATGTGCGGCTCGCCAACCTCCACCCCGGCCCGGACGACGAGCTCACACTGGTACTGCTCGCGGCACCGCTGGATCGCAGCCAAGTACGCCGCCGTCGGGAAGGCCTCGTCCGAGTCACAGGGTCCGAAGTCGGCGTGATCCGTGAAGGCGATCTCACTGATGCCGCGGGCAACCGCTGCTTCGCACACGGCCGCCATCGCCGCCTCACTGTCAATTGAGAAGCTTGAGTGGATGTGGTAGTCCTGCCTGTAATGAATCAACCCCGTTGGCTCGACTTCCTATTTGCTCGCCTTCTGCCTTCGATCTGCGCCGCGGAGCTTTGGGGCTCAGTGTCTCACGACCACGCTGCCAACAGCCTGACCGAGGTTCAGGTCGACGCGATTCTCGGCGTCCTCGTACTCGGGGGAGGTGCACACATCACCGTCGCAGACGTAATCCTCCGCTATCTGACGTGCCGTGATGCCGGTATCCAACCGAATGCGAGCTGCTAGGCTCCTGGGGATCACGATGATGGTCTGACCCATAGCGCCGTCGACTCTGGCCTCGAAACGGCCGTCCTCGGGCAGGACAAGCACGACCTGACCCAGGCCGTGGTCGACGTCCACGCTCTCCACCGTCAGGCTGCCTAGATCCAGATCCGTCAGTCCCAAGCCCAGGTCGGTTTCCAGACGCAGCGGGACCCTGGAGGTGAGCCGGAGGTCCCACAGGCGCTGCCCCGTCCAACCGAGTGGGAAGGGGCCGAACGAGGTGCTCTGAGTCCGGAGCCTGAAGACTCCCGTTGCGCCCTGGATCGAGAAGTCCTGGTCCAGCCTCTCGCTCCTGCCGACGCTCGCTGTTCCCTCGACCAGCTTTCGAGAGCCGGTTGACCCCTCTACCCGCAGGGTGCCGACGCCAGGCTCGATGGCGACATAAGCTTGGTCCACATCTTCAAGGGGCTGCACAACTTCCTCCACGCGTCCAGCCCGCTCCGGTCCCGCGTCCACGCTGGAAAGCCAGAGAGCGCCGACCAGGACAGCAACCGTCAGAGCAAGAGCCAGCAGCGCCCCCCACACCGACCGTCGACCGAGAATCAAGTCGAGCCCCGCGGCGACCAGGAGAATGGGCCACAGACGAAGGATAATCGCCCATACGCTCCAATCCAGGATACCCAAGTTGTTCAGGAGGAAGATGGTGCCCAAGCCGATCAGAATCACCGGCCCAACGATTCCTCCCCGTCGACTGTACTGTCTCTCATTCATCTCGCTCCTCCATCACGTCTTATCTGCGAGTGCCGGATGCACGGTACATCAGAAGGAGCCCCCCGACGATCAACAGGAGAGGCCAAACGTAATTGATGAGTTCGGCAGCGGCTGCCGTGATCAACGCTCCCATGACGAGAAGCACGATGGAAGGAATAATAGGCCATGTGAGCC
>JASFVD010000231.1:0-4756 GCA_050050015.1 Anaerolineae bacterium
GCACACGCTGGACCTGGAGGGAGGGTCGATGGGCCAAGCCCAGCTGGGCTATGGGAAGCTGCTGCTCGCGACGGGTGGACGTGCCTGGCGGCTGCCTCTCCCTGGGTCCGATCTGGACAACGTGTTCACGCTGCGCACCATTGAGGACAGCGATGCCATTCGAGCCGCAGCCGAAGACGCCGACCGCGCACTGGTGCTGGGCGGCAGCTTTGTCGGGTCCGAGGTGACCGCCTCGCTCACACAGATTGGCGTCGACGTGGCGATGGTTTTCCCGGAGTCCCGTCTCCTGGAGCGTGTTGTGCCGAAGGCGTTCAGCGAGTTCCTGCACGATACGTTCCAGAGTCACGGAGTGCGCATCGTCCACGGCACGACAGCCGATCGCCTTGAGGGAGATGGTGCTGTCGAGCGCGCCGTGCTCGATAACGGTGAGATGCTCGAGGTGGACATGGTGGTTATGGGCGTCGGCATTCGGCTCAACACGGAACTGACAGAGACTGCCGGTCTTCGCCTTGGCGATCGGGGTGAGGTCATCGTTGATGAGTACTTGCGCACGAGCGATCCCGACATCTACGCCGCTGGCGATATCGCTGCCTGGCCCGATCCGACGTTCGGCACGCGCCTTCGTGTCGAGCACTGGGATGTCGCCCGCCGACAAGGGCTTCGAGCCGGGCGCAACATGGCGGGTGAGAGAAAGCCGTACGAGTCGCTGCCCTATTTCTTCTCTGACATGTTCGACCTGAGTTTCGAGGCGTGGGGCAATCTAGACTCATGGGACAGGACCGTCACGCGTGGCCAGCTCGGCAGTTCTCGTTTCATGCTCTTCTATTTTGACCAGGGGACGATGGTTGGCGTGCTGACCGTCGGGCGGCTCGGCGATGCTCGGAGTGTCATTCCAAAGTTGGTGAAGGCCGGCCTGGACTACGGCGACGTGACGGACGCACTGGAGAACGAGCAAATCGACCTGAGCACTCTGCTGGAATAGGATCGTGTAGCATGGCGGCAACGGTCGATTGGTTGCCTCTGGTGTGCTGAGGGCAGGAGCCGGATTCAGCGAGAGCCGGGCCCAGCAGGAAGAGTTCTCCGGCGATGTATCGGACAGCAGAGTCTGGAGCTTGAGCTTCGCGCGCGACGAGAAGCCGCGATGCCGGCAAACGCCGATTGGCCGGTCTAGCGAAGGCTGCCCAAGTGGGTTCCTGCCCATCAGTTCGCTGGTCACAGTTCGGCTCTCGGCCCATGGCACTTGTCCAAGTGGATCGCATGCTCTGCCACCAGTTCGTGCATGAACATGCCGTGGCAAGGCGTCCTCAGGAAGGAGGGGACGATAGTGCTGGCGTTGAAGGGCAAAGTGGTCTTTGTCACCGGCTCTGCCCGGCGGGTGGGTCGAGCCATCGCTCTTCGTTTCGCTGACGACGGCGCGAACGTCGTGATCCACCACGCTTCACCCAGCTCCGCGATGCAAGCGCAAAGCGCGGTCGACGAAGCCAAGGAGAAGGGCGTGGATGCTATGGTGACCACAGGTGACCAGGGCGATCCGAATGACGTGACCCGCATGGTCGAAGAAGTCCGCGCATACTACGACCGACTAGATGTGATGGTAAACAGCGCTGCGCTCTTCGAGCGTGCCGAGCTGCTGGAGGTCGACTATGAGGCATGGCAGAGAGTGATGGACGTGAATTTGACCGGCCCTTTCCTGCTGACTCAACACGCGGCTCGATTGATGATGGAGAGTGACGCGCCCGGCGTGATCATCAACATCGCGGACAACAGCGGCATCAACGGTTGGGCCTCCTATGCACATCACAGCATCTCCAAGGCAGGAGTGATCATGCTGACCAACGTAGCAGCCTTGGCACTGGCGAAGCACAACATTCGTGTCAACTGCGTAGTGCCGGGGCCGGTGCTGCTTCCCCCAGGGACCACGGAGTCGCGGGAGAACCGGATCGCGGCATCCCTTCCTCTGGGTCGGCTGGGCACCCCGGACGACGTGGCTCAGGCGTGCATCTTCTTCGCCCGGAACGAGTTCGCAACCGGGTCGATTCTGCGAGTCGACGGTGGCGAAGGGACAACGGGGGGCGCACGCTGAGAGTGAGGAACTTCCGGGCGCTGTTAGACGATCGAGGCGCAAACGCCAGCAGCCACTCAAAGGTCGGAAGCCCCGCAAAGGTCTAGGAGGTTTGTATGCTGCTTGCCGGAGACGTCGGAGCAACCAAGACCACGTTGGCGGTCATTTCGCGGGAGTACGGCCCGCGAGAACCGCTGGCCCGGGAAACGTTTGCCAGCAGGAACTATCCGGGGCTGGGCGCCATCGTCCAGGAGTTCCTGAGTCAGCACGACCTTGAGGTTGACCAGGCCGCGTTCGGCGTGGCCGGGCCGGTGGTAGAGGGACGGGTCGAGGTCACGAATCTGCCATGGACCGTCTCTGCCGTCCAGCTAAGGGAGGGGCTCGGCCTGACTTGGGTCCGACTGCTGAATGATCTCGCAGCCATCGCTAGTGGAATCCCGTCTTTGGAGCCGGACGAGCTGCACGCACTGAAACCTGGCGAGCGGGATCCCAATGGTGCTATAGCTGTTCTGGCCCCCGGGACCGGCCTGGGCGAGGCCTTTCTCACGTGGGATCCGGACGACGGTCGCTATCGCCCGCACGCTTCAGAAGGCGGGCACACGGACTTCGCCCCGACGACGCCGCGCCAGATTCAGCTGCTCCGCTACCTTTGGGCTCGTCACGAGCACGTCAGCTACGAGCTGGTCTGCTCTGGGTTGGGTATTCCCAACCTGTATGCATATTACCGGAGCGGCCGGTACGCTGAAGAGCCGGATTGGATCGCCGAGCGGCTGGCCGAGGCAGCGGATCCGACGCCCGTGATTGTAAACGGGGCTCTGAATGATGAGCGGGAGTGCGAGCTGTGCTCACTGACTCTGGACACGTTTGTCTCTATTCTTGGGGCCGAGGCGGGTAACCTTGCGCTCAAGGTGATGGCCACGGGAGGCGTATACCTCGGCGGTGGGATTCCGCCGCGGATCCTGCCTGCCCTGGAGCAGGGGAGCTTCCTGGACGCCTTCTGTAAGAAGGGCCGGCACACTGACCTGATGGAACGCATTCCGGTGTACGTGATCCTCAACCGGGACATTGCCGTTCTGGGTGCGGCCTCGTACGGGCTTGGTGTCTAGTGACGGCACGTGGCAGTCCGCCATGGATGAAGCCGAGGCCTGGAGAATCTGCCAAGGCCTGATGAGTAGCGCCGGGAGTCGCGGGGTCGGCGCCGACTGATGGGGTGGGACAGTGGTCGCGTATGTGGTGGAGGCTAGGCCCGCCTGTCTGCACGAGAAGCAGAAGGACAGCGTCGTGGATGTATGGGAGCTTGCGTACTAAGAGGGAATCCAATGGAAGAGCGTTTCGATGCAATCTTGATCGGGGCCGGGCAAGCGAACGGTCCACTGGCAAGAAGTTTAGCAGAGGCCGGCTGGAAGGTGGCCCTAGTTGAGCGAGAGCACGTAGGCGGGACGTGCATCAATGAAGGATGCACGCCGAGTAAGACGATGATCGCCAGTGCTCGGGTTGCCTACATGGCCCGAGAGGGAGCCAACTACGGCGTCCTCACCGCCCCCGTTAGCGTGGACTTGCCCAAGGTTCGACAGCGGAAGCGCGATATCGTGGATGCGTTTCGGAAGAGTGGGCGCCGGCGCCTTGAGGCGACAGAGGGACTCCACCTCCTGATGGGGGAGGGGCGATTTGTCGACTCGAAGTCGGTGGAGGTACTCCTGAGTGACGGTTCCTCGCGCCATCTCGCCGCCGACAAGATCTTCATCAACGTGGGCCTGCGTCCCCGCATCCCTGATATCTCGGGTCTGGATGACGTGCACTACCTCACGTCCACCACCATCATGGAGCTCGAGGAGGTTCCGGAGCATCTCCTGGTCCTCGGCGGAGGATACGTCGGCGTCGAGTTTGGGCAGATGTTTCGTCGCTTCGGGGCCGCGGTGACTGTGGTCCAGCGCAGTGACCAACTCCTCACCCACGAGGATGTGGACATAGCCGGGGAAGTGGCTGACATCCTACGGCAGGATGGCATTCGGGTGTTGCTGGAGGCGGAAGCGATATGGGTTGAGGAAGCTGATGGTCAGATTGTCTTGACGGTCAGGACGACTGGTGGAGAGCGAAGATTGGCAGGTTCGCACCTGCTGCTGGCCGCTGGGCGTGTCCCCAATGTGGAGGATCTTGACCTGGAGGCCGCAGGGATAGAGACGACCGAGCGGGGGTACATCAGCGTGAACGAACGATTGGAGACGAACGTGCCAGGAATCTACGCCCTAGGCGATGTTACGGGTGGCCCGGCTTTCACGCACATTGCCTATGACGACTTTCGCATCATCCGCTCGAACTTGCTAGAACATGGAGAGGGGGCGACGCAACCCCCCGCAACGACTCGAGGTCGTCTGGTGCCGTACACCGTCTTCATCGATCCGCAGCTCGGAGGCATCGGCCTGACTGAGAGACAGGCCCGGAGGCAAGGGAAGGCCGTCAGGGTGGCGAAGATGCCCATGAGCCACGTGGCCCGGGCACTAGAGACGGACGAACCGCGCGGCCTGATGAAGGCCGTCGTCGACGGAGACAGCGACCAGATCCTCGGGGCTGCCATTCTGGGCGCTGAGGGGGGCGAGGTGATGTCCGCGCTCCAAGTGGCGATGATGGGCGGCTTGCCCTATACTGCCCTTCGCGACGCTGTTCTGGCGCATCCGACGCTGGCCGAGTCGCTTA
>JASFVD010000232.1:0-4750 GCA_050050015.1 Anaerolineae bacterium
TGAGATCTGGCTCGGGAGCGCGGCGCGGGGAGGGGACGAGCCGGATGTAGGTGTGGAGGCCGCTCTCCTCACGGTCGTGGAGCAGGTCCGCGACCTCCTTGAAGCGCTTGTAGATCTGGAGCCGCTGCAGGAGATCGAGTCCGGCATCCTCCACCTCTTCCTCGGCGTCGGACTTCAAGGAGCTGGGGAGAAGGGCGGCCGACTTGATCAGGACGAGCTTGGCCGCCACCACGAGGAAGTCCGCCAGATCGCGGGCTTTCCGCTGCTCCAGCTGGGCGAGATGCTTCAGGTACTGATCCGTGACCCGTGCGAGCGCGACGGTGGTAACGTCAAGCTCTTCCCGCTCGATCAGGCGAAGCAGAAGATCCAGTGGCCCTTCGAACGTCGGTGTCTGAATCTGATAGAGTTGCATCGTCGTCGGCAGATTATATCATAGATGGGCAGCAATCAAAGACTTTCCCTGCCGATGATTCATGGTATAATGGCCGGTCGCGAAGCCCCGGTGCTTGGCGTGGACGTCTGCCGGGGCGGTTACTTGTGTATGGGAGACATTAGTGTTCAATCCTATTGACGCCTTCCTGGGCCTTTTTTCGCTGGACGTCGGCATCGACCTCGGCACGGCAAATACCCTCGTCTATGTACGCGGGAAGGGCATCGTGATCCACGAACCCTCGTGGGTGGCGGTGGAGCGGAAGTCGAGGAAAGTGCTGGCAATCGGCGCCGAGGCGAAGGAGATGGTAGGGCGCACGCCGGAGAACATCGTGGCCATCCGGCCGATGCGGGACGGGGTGATCTCGGAGTTTGAGGTGACCGAGGCGATGCTGTCCTACTTCATCAAGAAGGCTCACAGCCAGCTAATGCTCCCCTTCCCACGGCCGCGGGTGGTGGTGGGCATCCCGAGCGGCGTGACAGAGGTGGAAAAGCGTGCCGTGTACGATGCCGCTCTGTCCGCGGGCGCCCGAGAGGTGTTCCTCATTGAGGAGCCCATGGCCGCAGCCATCGGCGCAGGCCTGCCGGTTACGGAGGCGCGGGGCGTCATGGTCGTCGACGTCGGAGGCGGGACCACGGAGGTTGGCGTCTTCTGCCTGGGCGGCATCGTGGTCAGCCGTTCCCTCCGCGTGGCTGGCGACGAGATGGATGAGGATATCATCCAGTATGCTCGCCAGAAGTACAATCTCTACATCGGAGAGTGGATGGCGGAACGAACGAAGATCGCCGTGGGATCGGCGTTTCCTCTGTCTGAGGAGATGACGATGACCATCCGTGGGCGCAATCTGGTCACCGGGCTCCCTGAGGAGCTGGAGATCAGCAGCATCGAGGTCCGTGAGGCCCTCTCTGGCTCAGTAGACATCATCCTGGACGCCATCCGGGACACGCTGGATGAGACACCGCCAGAGCTCGTGTCTGACCTGATGGAGACCGGCATATGTATGGCCGGTGGAGCCTCGCAGCTCAAGGGCCTGGCGGAGCGCGTGACCGACGAGGTTAACATAGACGCCTGGGTGGCACAGGACTCGATGACGTGCGTTGCGCGCGGCGCCGGGAGGGTGCTGGAGGAGCTGGATACGCTGCGTGAAGTGCTGGTCAGCGCCGATGATCGGCGCCCGGCGGCATTCGTGGGTTTCTAGCTTCGAGCCGACCCGCGAACGTCTTGGAGCTTCCCCTTTGTCGATCGGTAGGTTCGCCTTCCTATTGACGTGGTAAAGAGTCCTCCCTCTCCCCCAGCTGGCGGAGGGACGGCGATTCGCAAAAGGACTGGTCTTAACGAGGGAGGGATCCCACCTGCGAGAGTCTTGCGCATCGCGGGAAAACGCGAGAATCCCCGAGCCATAGGCGACAGGTTGTGCCAGCATAAGCCGCGTTGCCGCTGGCTGCGAGATTCTTCACGTTGCGCAGACCCTCTGCGAGGTAGCAGATGAGGCAATCCAAACGCCCGTCGATGTCGATTCGACGGCAGGGCGAAGGCTCGTGGCTTCCTCTCGTTCTTCTCATTGTCGGCTTGCTTCTCCTCGTCTTTCACGAATCTGGTCTTCTGGCGCCCGTGGAGAACGCGGCTCACTACGTGCTCGACCCGTTGCAGCGGCTGTTCTCCAACGTGGTAGAGGGTACCGGCGGCGTATTCCGCACAGTGCGCGAGGTGCGCGAGCTGCGGGCTGAGGTCGAGGATCTCCGGGCTCAGGTGAACGCTCTGAAAGTGGAGAACGTTCGGTTGCGGGAGTATGAGGCCGAGTCGCAACAACTGCGCGCCCTTCTCAATTTCGTCAGTGATTATCCTATCTCCACCCACCTAGGTGCCGAGGTCGTCAGTCGCGAGGCCTGCCAGGACTATCCTTGCGGCGACACGGTGGGCGTGGATCCGAATCCCTATCTGCGCTATCTGACTATCAACGTGGGTGCGCAGCAGGGTGCGGGAACCGGCATGTCCGTCGTCAGTGGTGGAGCCGGCCTGGTGGGCCGGGTCTCCGACGTGGGACCTCGAACCGCTCAGGTGCGCCTCCTCACGGATCTCGACAGCTCCGTCGCGGCTCTTCTGCAGACGACACGCGGGACCGGTCTGGTGGTGGGTCAGCCCGATGGCTCGCTGCAGATGCAGTACATCCCTCAGGAGGAGGAGGTTCGCGTGGGAGACATCGTGCTGACGTCCGGCCTGGGAGGCATGATGCCGAAGGGGTTGGTCATCGGACAGGTCACCGCGGTGGAGCAGAAGGAGTATGAGACGTTCCAGACGGCGACGGTGCGGCCCGCGGTCGACTTCAGGCGGCTGGAGCTCGCGTTGGTGATAACGGGCTTTGAGCCGGTTCCCCTCGAGCCGGAGGAGACACCGGAGGAAGCGCCGGAGGAGACGCCGGAAGCGCCATGATCGATTGGGTCCCGTCGGCAGGCCTGATTTCGTACGTCGATCGCGGGGAGGTCTGAGATCAACCTCTATCTGATGTTTTCGCTCCTCACCGGCGTCGCCATGGTCCAGACGACCATCTTGTCGAGCTTCAACATCCTGGGAGGCCAGCCCAATCTGATGCTCCTGGTGGTCTTGATGTGGACCGTGGTGCGCGGGATGCAGGAGGGGCTGGTGTGGGCCTTCGTCGGTGGGCTTATTCTCGACCTGCTGTCGGGAGGTCCTCTGGCGGGTATGGCGCTGGCTCAGGTGGCCGCGGCCTTCCTGGCCGGTCAGTCGCTGGGGCAGGAGGTTGGCTCACAGGCGGTCCGTGTGGTGATCCTGACGGTGCTGGGGGCCATCGTCTATCATCTGGCGGTGTTGATTATCCTCAACTGGTCCGGATACTCCGTGGACTGGCGGTTCTCCCTGCTGCGTGTGGCTGCCCCCTCCGTTGTGCTTAACGCGCTGCTGGCTCCCCTGATCCTGCCGCTGCTGATCTGGCTGGAGCGAGCGACGGGTGAGGAGGGACTGGTCCTGTGAGGGTCAGTTTCCAGTCGGACGAGACCGCTTCTCCGGCTGGTCGTGGTCCACTGCAGCACAGCCGCCTCAATCGGTTCCTGAGGAGCGAGGGAACCGTGCGGGTCGTGATTATGGGCGTGCTCATACTGGCCGTCTTTGGCCTTTTCACGCGCCGGCTGTGGAGGTACCAGTTCGTTCAGGGCCAAGTGTACCGCAGAGAGGCCGAACAGCAGAGCACGAACCTGATCACGGTTCCGGCGTCGCGCGGGGTCATCTTCGACCGTCACGGCGAACGCCTAGTGCGGAACGTACCCAGCTTCTCTGTATCCGTGCTTCCAGCCAACTTGCCCGATGACGAGGATGAGAGAAAGGACGTCCTGCTTCGGCTCGCAGTACTGCTCGACGTGCCGTACGAAGGCGAGAGCGCAGAGGGCACGGGTGAGTACATCGGGGCGTTCGAGTCAGAGACCGGAATCAAGGAGGCGATCGAGGAGGTCCCCTACGTGGCTCCCTATCAGCCCGTCGTCGTGAAGCGGAACCTGGAGAGGGACAAGGCGCTGCTAGTGGCCCAGGAGTCGAGTCATCTTCCCGGGGTCTCGGTCCACGTGGACTCGGTGCGCGACTATCCCTACGGGCCGCTGCTTTCTCAGCTGCTGGGTTATCTACTGCCCATAACCGCCGAGAACGAGGAGGCGTATCGTGAGCAAGGATACGACCCCGCCACCGACCGGGTGGGCAGCGCCGGCATCGAGGCAACCTATGAGGACGTCCTCAGAGGGCAGAAGGGAGAGCAGATCGTCGAAGAGGACGTGCTAGGTCGCGTTATCCGGGTGGTGGAGGAGCGATCGGCTCCCGTTCCGGGTGACAACGTCTATCTGACGGTCGATCTCGACCTCCAGAATACAGCTGAAGAGGCTCTCAAGCGCGGTCTGGGCGAGGCAATCTCCCCGCGAGGTGTGGCTATTGCCATGAATCCCCAGACCGGCGAGGTGCTGGCCATGGTGAGCCTGCCGACGTACGATAACAACGTGTTCGTCGAGGGGGTGTCCCAGAAGGATTGGGAGCGATGGCAGGACCCTCACCGTCCTCTCATCAACCACGCGGTGTCTGACGCTGTCCCACCGGGATCGGTCTTCAAGATCGTGGTCGCGTCGGGCGCGCTCCAAGAGGGGGTCCTGACGCCGCGGACGCAGCTGAGCTGCCCGGGGAGGATCGTGGTACCGAACAAGTACTATCCTAACGATCCTGGGCAGGCACAACCCTTCTATTGCTGGAACAAGGCCGGACACGGCGCGCTGGATGTGGTGGGCGGCCTGGCGCAGTCCTGCGACATCTTCTTCTACAAGACGGGTG
>JASFVD010000233.1:0-4732 GCA_050050015.1 Anaerolineae bacterium
CTTCACCAACGCCTATCTCCCGTAGTCCTATGTTCACTGAGGATTCCTTGCTCTCCGTCAACGGCGTGAGTAAGAGCTACCGACGCCCCGACGGACATCTGGCAGTGCTCGACCGTATCTCCTTCCAGGTGGAGGAGAGAGAATTCCTCTGCCTCGTTGGTGCCTCTGGGTGCGGCAAGACGACTCTACTCAAGCTGATCGCAGGCCTAGAGCAGCCGACAGCTGGACACATTCGGCTGGCGGGTGAGCAGGTTCAGCGGCCCAGTCGTCGGGTAGGCTTCGTATTCCAAGAGCCCACATTGATGGCGTGGCGGACGGTGAAGGCCAATGTGACCCTGCCGCTGGAAGTAAACGGCGTAGGTGAGAGACAGGCCCAGGAGAAAGCGGGGACGCTGCTGGATCTCGTCGGGCTGCGGGGTTTCGAGGACGCGCACCCGGCTCAACTGTCGGGCGGCATGGCACAGCGAGTGGCTCTGGCCCGAGCGCTCGTCCACGATCCACAGCTCCTCCTGCTGGATGAACCCTTTGGCGCGCTGGACGCTCTGACTCGGGAGCGGATGGCGCGCGAACTGCTGCGCATCTGGCGAGCCCGGCGCAAGACGGTGGTGATGGTCACCCATTCTGTGCCGGAGGCTGTCTACCTGGCAGACCGTGTGTTGGTGCTGGGACCGCGGCCTGCTTCCATCACGGCCGAAGTACCCATTGACTTGCCGCGTCCACGGACGCGGGAGGTGCGAGAGGCTGCGGCGTGCAACGTGATGACTCGGCGAGTGCGAGAGGCCCTCGGCCCGGTCGGTGGATGACTGCAGCTGCTGCCTCAACGCCCCTGGGCTAGGACCCCCTGCCTACCTCCATTCTTCCCTTAGCTACACATTTCAGACCGCGCACGGTATAATGCGCCACTGGCTTGACCGGAGGTCGGCGGATGACTTTGGGTCAGGGCCTTCTCATCGAGCCAGTCGATACGCAGCGAGATACGTCGAATCACCGCCGCACCAAGGAGACAGGCATGGCGAATAAGGAGTTAGTACGCAGTCTAGGCCTCACTGAGATCATGATGCTGGGCATCGGTGGGACGATGGGCGCAGGGGTATTTGTACTGACCGGCCACGCTGCGGGGATGGTTGGTCCCGCAGTGATTCTCGTCTTCTTCCTGGCTGCACTTCAGTCACTGCCGAACGCCCTCTCCTATGCCGAGCTGGCATCCACGTTTCCTGTTGCCGGCGGAGGCTATGCGTACATCAGCAAGGCGACGAAGGGCGTCCTGCCATTCAGCGTCGGATGGGTGAGCTGGTTTAGCAGTCTAGTCTACTCTGCTCTTGCCGCCGTCGGCGCCGCCTATTCCCTGAAGCTCTTCCTGCCCTTCGTGCCCGTGAGGATGACGGCCCTAGTGCTCATCGGACTGTTCACGGCTAACAGCATTCGCGGGAGCGAGGAGGCAGGGCGGACCCAGGTGATCCTAGCCGGTATCTTGTTGGCGGCGTTGGCCGCCTTTGTGATCTCGAGCTTTGTCTTCCCTGGGGGTTTCACCTGGGCTGAGTTCTACAAGGACAGCGGGTTCTTCATCCACGAGGGGATGTTGAACAACATGGCGTACATCTTCAAGACGCTCACGTTGGTCAACGTTCTGTTTGTAGGGTATGAGGTGATCGCCACGACGGCCGAGGAGGCCAAGAACCCAGGGCGCAACATCCCCATCGCGACCGTCGGCACCATTGCCATCTGCGCTGTCGTCTACTGCGCCATCACCTTCACAGCTCTGGGAATCATCTCCGCGAAGAAACTGGGGATATCCTCGACACCTCTGTCCGACGCCGCCGCGCGCCTGGGCCCTTGGGGGGCACCAGCGATGGGATTGGCTGGCCTGATTGCCACCCTGACGTCCCTGAACACGGCTATGATCAGCTCGGCCCGCGTGGCGCTGGCCCTGAGCCGTGATGGGTACCTACCAGGCTTTCTCTCGCGGATCCACCCTCGCCTCAGAACTCCCGTGCCAGCCATCTTGTTGACCGGTGGGCTGATCGGCGCCGCGGCCATGTCTGGCGACGAGGTGTTCCTAGGCTACGTCTCCAACTTTGGCTACATGTTTGTGGTCTTCTTCACCAACGTGTCCTTGATCCTTCTGCGCCGCAAGTTCCCAGATCAAGAACGACCGTTTCGCACGCCTTGGTATCCAGTGTTGCCGATTCTGGGCTGTCTGGGGATTGTGGTAGTCGAGGTCTTCACTGCGCATAACGCGTTGTACGTGGGATTCGGCTTGATCGCCCTCGGACTGGTTGTCTACCAACTCCGGAGACCCGTGGAGCGAGCCGTGGAGGTCACCGCGCAGACCGTGGAGGCCGCCCGCCGCGAGATACTGGTGCCGGTTGCCAACCCGATGACGGCTGAGAGCCTGATGAGGATGGCCGTCATCCTGGGACAGGCACGGGAGGAGGTCACTCTGGCTGCCCTCTCCGTTGTCAAGGTCCCTGGCGCAACGCCGCTGGAGCTTGCTCAGGAAATGCTGGATCGTCAGGAGAATGGCAGGAAGGCCCTGCTGAAACGCGTTGCTGACTACTCCCATGAACAGGGGGTGCCAGTGCGCACCCTTCTCCGGGCGTCGCGCGGAATCTCGTCCGGCATCCTGGGCGTGGCCGAAGGTCGGGGCGGGGTTGGTCTAATCCTCATGGGGTGGCGGGGGCAGCTCTCGACACGAAGCGTGTCCGGCAGTGTGGTGAAGGACATCGTCCACGGCGCGCCTTGCGACGTCGCTGTGCTTCGCGATCGAGGTCTGATGGATGAGGATCTCGAAAACATCCTAGTGCCTATTGGCGGTGGGCCGCACGCACGCCTGGCCCTCAGGTTGGGGTGGGACATCATCAAGGCCACGAAGGGGACCCTGACCGTTACGCGCATCTTCCCCGAACCAGAGGACGTGTGCGAAGTGGAGATGGACGTACTCCGTCAGCTCGTCGAGGACGAGCTGGGAGAAGTCCCCGAGGAGATCGTTTTTCGCCTGAAATGCAAGGAATCGGTGGTGGATGGCATCCTTGAGGAAGCGAGGGACGCTGATGAGGATTATGATCTAATCGTCATTGGCGCGTCGGAGGAGTGGTTCTTGAAGGACCTGCTCTTCGGCTCGATCCCCGACCGAGTAGCCGACAGCGTCTCTAGTTCGGTCTTGATGGTTCGGAAGTACGAACCGGCGCCGATCTCCTGGTTCCGGAGGACTGTGAAGCAGGTAGGCGTAGCTGAATGACGTGGCGCCTTCAGGCTTGTGTGCCAGCGAGCCAGTCCGTTGACGCCGAGGGGGCGTTCAGCTATAATCGGGTAGCAGCCATCGATCACCAGCGACGGCGCAGGAGCTGACAGATGAGGTAGTCCAGTGGACGACTGGAAGACGACAGACCTGAAGCTGCGCAAGTACCTTCGGTTCGCTATCCAGTGGCTACCTCTCGGGATGGGCGTCAAGCGCTGGTTGCTGGTTCTGATCGGCGGAGTCGCAGTATTAAGTCTGGGATTCGGCTTTCTCCTTCGAGAGCTCTATCCTCTCCCCAGCATCTTCTATTACCTCACACTCCAGTTCATACCGCGCGCGGCTCGAGCTGCGCTCTTTGTCCTCGTTGGCCTCGTTGCTGTAGGAGTGGGACTGTTCGGTCTCAATCGATCGCTGCTTAGGCCCTTTGTGGATGTCAACCCAGAGACGCTGGCGAGGACTCTGCGGCGGTACCGGCGACGGGAACGGGGCCCCAAGATCGTCGCCATCGGCGGCGGGCACGGGCTGTCGGTACTCCTGCGGGGCCTCAAAGAATATACGTCAAACATCACTGCCATCGTCACCGTCGCGGACGACGGCGGCAGTTCCGGGCGACTGCGACGCGAGCTGGGTGTATTACCGCCGGGTGACTTTCGCAACTGCATTGCCGCACTCGCCGACGATGAAGCTCTCACCACGCACCTGTTCCAGTACCGTTTTGGGAGCGGTAGCGGGCTGAATGGTCACAGCTTTGGCAATCTGTTCATCACTGCAATGGCGGAGGTGACGGGAAGTTTCGAACGCGCCATCCTAGAGGCGGGACGGGTCCTCGCGGTTCAGGGACAGGTGCTCCCCAGCACGCTCCAGAATGTGACCCTGACCGCCGATCTGACGCAGGCAGAGCAAGCAGGGGACTCGGCGCAACCTGAATCCCATGAGGACGCTAGACTCAGCCGAGTGTGCGGCGAGTCTCGTATCCCCGAAGCTGGCGGCGCGATCCAGCGTGTCTATTTGGACCCGAGTGATGCACCAGCATACCCAGGCGCAGTCCACGCATTGTTGAACGCGGACATGATCGTGGCAGGTCCCGGCAGCTTGTATACGAGCGTGCTGCCCAATCTGCTTGTGCTGGCGATAGCGGATGCCGTTGAGGTCAGCCCCGCTCGTAAGGTCTACGTCTGCAACGTCGCTACTCAGCCCGGCGAGACGGACGGTTACACAGTCGGCGATCACGTTGCGGCGCTGAAGAGCCACGTGGGCAAGTCTCTCTTTCCAGTCGTGCTGGCGAATGACAATCTTCCGACCCGCGAGCTAAGAGCCAGCGGCAGTCAGAGCCAGCCCGAGCTGGAAATGGTCCTCCCCGAAGCTCCTCGAGACGGCGACTACTGTGTGGTGACCGCAGACCTGATGGACAGGGAGCACCCTTGGCGCCACGACAGCCGCAGACTGGCGAAGATTCTGGTGCGCCACCTGGAGGGACAAGCTTGAACGCAGGTT
>JASFVD010000234.1:0-4727 GCA_050050015.1 Anaerolineae bacterium
ATGCCCCACAGCTTGCTGTGGGGATGAATGGCCGGCAGATGTGCACAGTCCATGATTCGACACCAGGCTTCTTCACTGCAGCAGTAGGAGGCGTCAATACTGAAAGAGTGGTCGGCGGTTCGGGCTCGCGTGATGGTCTAAGGCGAGGTGAGGATTCGCTTCTGACGACGCTTGCCTCTGAAACTCTTCTCGACGAAGATGGGCTCACCAGTGAAGGGATCGGTCTCGGTATAATACATGAGACTGGCGTACGTCGACGGTGTTGGCGTGAAGATTTGCACTTGCTCTGGCAGCAGCTCGAGTTCACTCACCGCGAACTCTCTGAGGCGGCGCATGTCGCTCGCCCTGCACCCGGGATGGGCTGCGATGAAGTAGTATGTGAGAAACTGTGGGAGCCCCGCCTTCTGGGTGGCCTCCAAAAAAAGGTCGCGGAATGCCAGGAAGGCGTCGGGTCCGGGCTTCCCCATAGCCTCCAGGACGTTCGTCTCGCTGTGTTCAGGGGCGACCTTGATCTGTCCCGACACGTGGTGCTCCACGATCTCCTGGATGTACTCGTCGCCGCAAGTCTCGTCCGCCAGCACCAAATCGTGTCGAAGACCCGAGGAGACGAAGACCTTCTTGACTCGTGGGACACTTCGGATCCGCCGCAGTAGTTCAAGATGGCGGCCATGGTCGACCGGCAGCGTGGGACAGATATCCGGGTGCAGACAGCGCCGGTCTCGACAGATGCCCTTCCGGAGTTTCTTGGGACATTCGAAGCCGTACATGTTGACTGTCGGGGCGCTCACGTCCTGGATGATGCCCTGGAAGTCCGGTCGGGTCGTGAGCCGGCGGGTCTCGTCCACGATCGATTCGCGGCTCCGCCACCGCACTGTGCTCCCTTCGTGCACGCCGATGGCGCAGAAGTTGCACTCGCCGTAGCAGCCGCGGTGCGTGCTCACTGCGAACCTGATCGTCTCCAGCGCCTTAATGGCACCTTGTTTCGCATAGTACGGATGCGCGTCCCGCTCGAAATCGAGAGCGTAGATGTCGTCCAGCTCATCTTGGGTCAAGTAGGGAGGCGGTGGGTTATGAACCAGGTGGCGATTGGCGTACTGTTGCGTGAGTCCTCTAGCGCTGTGCGGATCGCTGTTCTCATAGAAGGTGTGGAACATCTCTACGAAGGCGTGCTTGTCCTCGGCGACTTGCTCATACGAGGGGAGCTCCAGATATCCCTTCTGAGGTGCGTCGTCCACGTAGCAGAGACCCTTCAAGCGACGAGGATTGTCGCCGAAGCGCAGGGCATCGGCGAAGGCCACCACGCTCTTCTCCGCCATGCCGTACAGGAGGTAGTCCGCCTTGGCGTCCAGGAGCACGGATCGGCGGACGACGTCGTCCCAGGCGTCATAGTGCGCCACCCGGCGCAGACTGGGCTCGACGCCCCCCAGGACGATGGGTGCAGGTGGAGAACTCCCTGTACCTTTGAAGTAGCGCTTGATCAGGTTGGTGTAGACAATCGCGGCGCGGTTCGGCCGGCGATTGTTGCGACCGCCAGGCGTGTAGTCATCGGAGCGGCGCGGTTTCTTGAGTGCGGTATAGTTGGCCACCATGGAATCGATGCTTCCCCCAGAGACGCCCCAGAACAGGGACGGCTCTCCCAGCCGGATGATGTCGTCCGGGCTATAGATGTCCGGTTGGGCGATGACGCCTACGCGGTACCCCACGTCAGCCAGCACATGGCCGATGACCGAGACCCCGATGAACGGACTGTCGATGTACGCATCACCCGTCACCAGGATCACGTCAAGCTGATCCCAGCCGCGCTCGACTAGTTCTTGAGGCGTGGTCGGAAGAAACATAGTGACCCGATTGTGCCACAGAGGCACGGGGCGTCAAGTGGGGTGACGACGAGGCGTGGTCGGTGAGAGAAAGTCGCTGCCTGCCGTTGGAACCCCAGCGTGGGCCGCCTGGCCAGCGGCTGTAGCCATCCTGGCAGCTCGCAGCTCATCCGGTTCGGGAATACGACTGTCAACACTTGAGCCGTCACCACGACCCGCATCGTGCGGATCGTGGTGGCAGCACGGGCAGTGAATCCTAGAACAGACGCATCTCCTGGGTCAAGATCGCCTGCCGAGTGTCGTGGACGTTGGCCAGCCTGTTGTCCAAGACGCTCTCGACGCGGCTGGTCGCGGCGGCTGTGAGGACTCCATTCTCTGGCCGAACCAGCGCCGTGGCCATAAGAGGTGCGTCGAGCGGGGCGCCGATCTGCGAGAGGATATAGACTGTTGCCTCCTTCACGTCCTCCACCTGCTCCACGATCTCTTGGGCCGCTGACAGCGCCAACACGTTGTACACCTTACCCACGTGGGAGATGGGGTTCTTGCCGCAGGCTGCTTCCAGGCTCGTAGAGCGGAAGGGCGCTATCACGCCGTTGACCCTATTGCCGCGTCCCACGGCGCCGTCATCACCCATCTCAGCCGACGTACCCGTAAGCGTGAGGTACACCTTGTCATTTTCCACGTTGTCTGCCGTGTTCACCACGACCGTGACTTTCCGCGGGTCGAGCTCGCAGGCGTAGGTCTGCACGGCTGCCTGCGCTGCGTCTCGAGCCTCCTGATACTCGACGCGATGGCGGATCTTCGTGGCCAGGAATGGCATCGCGACGGTCAGGATCAACTCGCCGTCTCGGCGCATGCCCATAACCTTGACATCCTCGCCTGTCGGGAATTGGTCGATCAGCTGGT
This sequence comes from Anaerolineae bacterium, assembly GCA_050050015.1. Classification (GTDB taxonomy): domain Bacteria; phylum Chloroflexota; class Anaerolineae; order B4-G1; family B4-G1; genus SKLM01. The sequence continues at coordinate 2,724 of JASFVD010000234.1, forward strand.
GGTTAATGTACTGAGCGGTTTCATACACCGCGCGCTCCAGGCCCGAGCGAGGCCAATGACTCACGCCGAAGCTGGTGTCGTTAGCCGTCACGCGGTCGACGACGTACTGGAGCTCCGAAGCTCCGCGGCCTACGTAGCTCTTGATATCCATGTGCTTGTCGGGATCGAGGTATCGCATGGTTTCGCGGACGTGCGTCTTTGCTGCCTCAACGGCAATGTCGTCGAGAGGAATCTGCTCGCCCTTCCACGACGGCACACCTCGCCCCGCTATCTGTATCAGGATCGGCTTCATCAGCTCTCCACTGCCGTACCCGAGCTCAACCTCGCCCGCTACGAGTTGAACCTTGTCGAAGTTGTGGTGCAGCATCACGCCGAGGTTCTCCTCGCACCAACTCGTGTACTGAACTGAGATTCGCTCGGCGATGCCGTCACAGAGGCTATCGGGATGGCCGATGCCCTTACGCTCAACGATCTCGACGGGTATGTCCTCGACGGAGGGTCCTGTCGCCTCGGTCACTACGATGTTTCGTCTTGTCACATTGTCCTCCTGTGCGTTGCTGTTGGTGTGTACGTCTTGAGTCTGCCTCTCAAGGTATTGCTTGCTCCGACACTAGCGGGCGGCCCATGGACGGTGCCTCGGGCACTTCTCGGGCCTGTGCCCCGTTCGTTGGTGAAGGCTCAGTGAACGCCTGAACGATGCGCCATCTCGCGCCTCCTTCGTCCCGGAGCCAGGGCGAGCGGCTTCCGGACCGGCAAAAAGAGACCCCTTCCGGAGAAGAGAAGGGGCGCAACCTGCCTGGCTTGAGCACCTCTCATCTTCCAGAAACACCTCTCTGCCGGAATTGGCACCTGCCTCTGCGCATTGCGAAGAAGGCGGTTGCCGAGGTTTCACGGGGCCGGTCCCTCCACCTCTCTGGATAAGAGCATTGCCAACGTATTCGATTGTTATGCTGGGCTCCCAACCCAGCCCGGCCGATGATGATACCACGATACTCATGGATGTCAACTGGCGAATCCTAAGGGTTCTCATCGGGCAGTTCATGTGTGTTCGCGCGGAGCAAGTGTTTCTCGGACGCGGCGACGGAGGCCCAATTGGCGACGCATCCGCAGCCTGACCAGGTGGGAGCCACATCTGGTAGGGCGACGACGTGCGTCATTGTGAGGTCACCGTTCCGCGAGTTCGCGGCTGACGGAGCTGCCTCTGGTGTGGCGCAATAGCTGTGCGGAATGCTGATGGAGACCGCTGTTGGTCGCTAGGCGTGGCTCTCGTGGCTGCTGCCAGCCTCCTGCACGGGCAGGCTGTCGTCGCGGAACACAGGACCGTGCGCTGGCCGCGGTGCCTGATCGTCGGACAGTCGACGACAGCTCGCTCGCCAGACCGGGTGCTGGCGCCTGAGACAGGAGCCAGTGATGGTCAACGCCTATCTGGCGCACCGCTGGCACGACGAACGGAACGACAACATCGCGACCGCAGTGGGTCAGGAGACCGCGAGCATTGTGATCTTGACTCGGGGGTTGCTGCTCTGGGCGTGCCCTCGTAGATTGGGACGCAAGACCGGGGGAAACGCCGGTTGATGGTCGCTGAAGGGCGGCTGTCTCTTCCAGGACCGGGTCGGGAGAGTGTGTCCGTGTTTGGCGACCCGGCCCTTTGCACGCACCCTCCTCAATGTGTCTCGACGAAAGGTACGTGTCTCGGTAACTCTCCGAGCGACAGCTGGGGAGCAGTGATTGCCCCATGTTCGCCGCTCGACGCTTGACACAGATGCTGCGTGATAGTACGATTGCTTGGAAATGGATTCCACTTATCGGGACATCCTCGAGCACGACCTGTCTGCGGACGACGCCGAATGGCTTGTGTCTGCCGACGTACGTGGCCCCTCAAGACATCCTCTGATGTCGACGTGGAGGGTATGCCTCCGGCGAAGCAGTGCTTGCCGCAGGTCGAGAACGTTCACCCGGCCGACGAGAAGCCCATGCTCGTGATCGAGGGCCATCGATCAGGGC
>JASFVD010000235.1:0-4716 GCA_050050015.1 Anaerolineae bacterium
GCTGGTGGAGCGGGTGACGGCGGAGTGGGAGGCGGGGAGACAAGGATCGTGTCCAGATAAGCTCAAGATAACTAACCGGTGAGAGTCCGGTCAGGGTAAGGGCCAAGACGCCCTGTAGTGGCCATCCGACGCCAGGAGCAATCCGACCGTCGAAGCGATGTCACCACAACCTGACAGTCCGTAACATAAAGAGAATCCTGCCGCATCGTAATCCCCCAAGAAGAGGGAGCTGAGCCCGGTCCTTGTGGGCGAAGGCCAAGGAAGGCGTTGAGAGCTTGGATGAGCGACGCTGAAGAACCCTCCGGTGTACAGGGAGCGGAATGTCAGGAGAGTTAGCTTGGGAACTGGAGAGACCCCACCTGGTCGCCTGGTGAAGCCAAGCGTAACCGAACCGATAAGCGGAGGACCCGTGAAACGGGAAGGGAAGCCAGGATGGGGAGTCGGAGGGGCCTATAGTACTGAAGATAGAGAGGACAACAGAACCTCACTGGAGGGAAGGGGCCCTGCTTTACTCAAGCGTGCCGGGAAGGTAAGAGTGAGGGAATGCCAATGGCTAACAACCCCATAGGAAAAGCTCGAGAACTTCAGCGGGCGCTATACCGAGCAGCCAAGCGGAGTACCACGAGGCGGTTCCACGCGCTGTATGACAAGGTGTACCGGAAGGACATACTTTGCGAAGCGTGGGAGAGAGTGAAAGCCAACCGAGGAGGAGCTGGCGTTGACGGGGAGACCATCCAAGAGATCAAGGAGGATGGAGTAGAAGCGTTCCTCATCCAGTTGCAGGAGGAGTTGAAAGAGGGCAGATACCGACCGCAAGTGGTGAAGCGGGTGAACATCCCGAAGCCAGATGGGAGGGAGCGACCTCTGGGCATTCCTGCGGTTCGTGATCGAGTGGTGCAGGCGGCGGTGAAGATCGTCGTCGAGCCGATCTTCGAAGCGGATTTTCAGCCCTGTAGCTATGGATTTCGGCCGGAGCGCACGGCGCATGATGCAGCCGAGACGATACGGCAGAAGGCGAACGCGGGGTATGACTGGGTGGTGGAAGCAGACATAGAGAACTACTTCGACACCATAGATCAGGAGAAGCTGATGGAGATGGTATCGGAGCGGATCAGCGACAGGCGGATGTTAAAGCTGATCCGGAAGTTCTTGAGGGCCGGAATTCTTGAAGAAGGGAAGGTACGAACGGCAACGGCAGGCACGCCTCAGGGAGGTGTAATTACGCCTCCAACAATGTTGCCAAGAATGTGATAGACTTCTCGATATCTATTCCACGTGAGCGGTTACGCCCGAAGTACGGGGATGGGTTCAAAGGTGCACTGCCGGACACATCCCTGTCTCACCGAGGCTCCGCAGATCAGAATCGAGGAGTCGATCGAGATGAGCGGAAGGCAACAGCAGGGGAGGTGGATCGTGCGTCAGAAGTTTGAACCTGATCGATTATCACAAGTCGTTGTGGAGCAAGCCTACGCTAAGGTTGTCCCGTTGTATCTCCAGGTGGTCTATGTCTCGATACACGAGTCCAAAGTATATGAGATGTGCGAGCAGCCGCAGGAGAAGATGGCGAGATGAACACCGAACAAGTCGCGATCTACGCTCGTGTCTCCAGCAAGCAACAAGCTGAGGCCGGGACGATCGAGAGTCAGCTTGCGGCACTGCGTGAGCGAGTCGAACAAGATGGGTGTCAGCTGGCTGAGGAGCTGGTCTTTGTTGATGAGGGTTACAGCGGCTCCCATCTTGTCCGACCTGGTCTGGAGAGGTTGCGTGATGTTGTGGCTCTAAATGGCCTTGATCGTCTCTACGTTCACTCTCCCGACCGCCTGGCTCGCAAGTATGCGTATCAGGTGCTGTTGATCGATGAATTCCAGCAGGCTGGTGTAGAGGTGACGTTTCTGAACCGGCAATTGAGGCAGACACCTGAAGATGAACTCTTGCTGCAGGTGCAAGGCATCGTGGCCGAATACGAGCGAGCCAAGATCCTGGAGCGCAGCCGACGTGGAAAACGCCACGCTGCTAAGGTGGGCCAAGTCTCCGTCCTCTCTGGCGCCCCTTATGGCTATCACTACGTCACCCAGGAGGAGGGCGGCGGTCAAGCCCGTTACGAGATCGTGCCAGAGAAGGCTCAGGTGGTCCGGCAGATCTTCCATTGGGTTGGCATCGAACGAGTTTCCATCGGCGAAGTGTGCCGCCGCTTGCAGCAAGCTGGTATCCGTACCCAGACGGGGAAGACCGCTTGGGATCGCTCGGTGGTCTGGGGAATGCTCAAGAATCCAGCCTACAAGGGGCAAGCCGCTTTCGGCAAGACGCGAGCCGAACCGATGCGTCCCCGGCTACGGGCTCAGCGTGGCGCCCAAGCACAACCTCGCCGCCCCGTCTCCACTACCGATGCCGCAAAAGAGGAGTGGATCTACATCCCTGTCCCAGCTATTGTGGACGAGGCTGTATTCGACGCTGTTCAGGCCCAACTGGAAGAGAATCGACGGCGCGCTCGTCAAAGGAAGCGAGGAGCCCGATACCTGCTTCAAGGCTTGCTTGTCTGTGCCCGATGTCAGTATGCTTACTACGGCAAACCTGTCAGCAACAAAGCAGCCAAAGGAAAGCGACGGGACTACGCCTACTACCGCTGCATTGGGACCGATGCCTATCGATTTGGCGGTGAGCGGGTCTGTGATAATATGCAAGTTCGGACGGATATGCTGGACCAATTGGTCTGGCAGGAGGTCTGCGCCTTGCTGGAAGAGCCGCAACGTCTTGAGCAGGAGTATCGGCGTCGTTTACAGACACCCAGCAAAGAGGAACAGGAGCTGGCCGTGCTCCAGACTCAGGTTGTTAAGGTGCGTAAGGGGATTGCCCGCCTGATCGACAGCTATGCTGAGGGGTTCATCGAGAAGCAGGAATTCGAACCCCGAATCAGGCGGCTGCGACAACGCCTCGCTGGCCTTGAAGACCAGACACAGCAAATCACCGATGCCAAGGCTCGCCAGGCGGAACTGCGCTTGGTTGTCACCCGCCTCGAGGATTTTGCCGCCCAGGCGAAGGAAAGGCTCGAAGAAGCAGATTGGCCTACCAGGCGGGAGCTAATCCGCACACTCATCAAACGAGTGGAGATTGACAGGGAGCAGGTCAATATTGTGTTCAGGGTCACCCCAGTCCCTTTTGACCTAAGCCCCGATAGGGGCAGTTTGCAACATTGTTGGAGGGGCAATAAGCCCACTGTTGGCCAACATATATCTGAACACCTTGGATAAGGCATGGGAGAAAAGGTGTCGGCGAATAGGCGTTCTGGTGCGGTATGCAGATGATCTGGTGATTCTGTGTCGGAGTGAGAGAGAGGCAAGGGAGGCTCTGAGGCGCTTGGAGATCGTGATGGAGCATCTGGGGCTGAAGTTGCATCCGGGCAAGACGTCGCTGGTGAAGCTGAAGGGAGGGCAGGACGGATTTGACTTTCTGGGGTTTCACTTTCGGAAAATGAAGTCTTGGCGATACAGGCGGTACTATCTGCAAAGATGGCCGAGCCAGAAGGCGATGAAGGCCATACGAGAGAAAGTGCGGGCCATCACGGGTCCCCGGAGTCGGTTGTTGAAAAGCTTGGGAGAAGTGATAGATGAGGTAAATCTGATCTTGAGAGGCTGGGGGAACTACTTTCGGACAGGGAACTCAGCCAAACACTTCAAGCAAGTGGACAGCTACGTGCGGGAACGGTTATACCTGTTCCTGAGCAAGAAGCACGGGCAGACGGGCCGAGGCTGGGGACAACGATGGGCAGGCATAGACTTTCGGAGGGAAGGGCTCTACTATCTCAGTGGAACTGTACAGTGGTATGGGACGAATGCGAAAGCTGTCGGATGAAGGGTATCGGAAAGCCGTATGAGGGAAAACCTCACGTACGGTTTGATGAGGGGGAACAGGGGCGGCTCTCTGGATGTCCAAGGAACGGCCAATTGAGGCACTCGCCTGGAAACGGGGAGCAAATGAGCAGGCCGAATTGCCTACCGACATTGGGAACAAGCCTAACCTGTTCTCTTCTCTGCGAGGGGGAGGTTGTGATGGGGCGCGAGAGGCTTTGGAGCCCGAAAGGCGCGAAAGGACGCGAAAAGCGCGAAAGGGGGACGAATGCTTCTTTCCTGGCGTCGCTGGTCACATGGCCGAGGTCTTGTTGCGCAAGGGTGGCGTCGACCGTCGCGGGTCTTCGGCGCGGTCGGTACGATCCGGCGCGGGATGTGGACGGGCTATTCTCCCTCGAGAAATCGTCTCAGGGCGGCGCTGTAGGCCTCGGGGAAGAAGAGGAAGGCATGGTGTCCTCCTTCTTTGAGTAGCTCCGTCTTTGCTCCGGGGTAGCGGGCCTGGAGTTTCTCCACGCTGGACCGGGAGAGGGCGTCATCCTGGGACGAGAGAATGACGATCGAGCCGGGCCACGATTCGAGGACCTCGGGCTGGAAGGTGAATCGCTGGCGGGTCTCCAGGCCGCTGCGGAGGAAGCGGACGACCATGGACTTGTCGACGTTACGGATGGCTTCCTGTATGTAGGCCTCGTGGAAGGCGATCCACTGGCTGGAGGAGGGCGTCTCGCCGGTCGTCATCCTCTTCAGCACGCGCCGGATGACGAACAGGGGGAGTATTCTGACGAGCCCGAGGATGCGCCTGGTCCTCGACTCCGCTTCGGGGCTGGGTTCGAGAACGCCACAGTGGGAGAAGACGGCGTGTTCCACGCGTTCG
>JASFVD010000236.1:0-4714 GCA_050050015.1 Anaerolineae bacterium
CGTGGTGGCCACCAATCCTATGTTCCCTCGCGTCGCTGTCGAGCAGCGGCTGGCCTGGGCCGGTGTGCGCGCAGACGAGATCGACTACGCCCTGGTGACTACGTACGAGAACATGCACGCCACCAAGGCGCATGCTTCTTACTATCAGGAGATCCTGGAGCGACTCGATCGACGACCTGAGGAGTGTCTCATGGTGGGTGACAGCTGGGACATGGACGTCGTGCCTGCATCATCGGTCGGGATCCCGGCATACTGGATCACAGAGGAAGCCCGACCGCCCAGTCCCGACGTGCCCCTGGCTGGGTGGGGCACCCTGTCGCAGCTATGGGAAACTGTCAGGACCAACGGTTTTCCGACTGGATGAGGCATTGGTGGCAACTACAACCTACGACGAGACTAGACGAGGAGATTCCTATGGCAGCAACGTCCCCTGAGGGGCAATCAACGATCGAGCGGCTCCGTCGCCAGCTCATGCCGTATATGGAGATCGATGAATATGAGATCATGAAGCCGCCCAGCTCGCTGATCGCGTTTCGTGGGCGCGTCAAAGGAGACACGGCAACTGCCTTTGATCGTGTATCACAAGCATTCGAGACAATGGGCTACACGGCGATACTGCGAACGACGGACGAAGGCAGACACAAGGTCCTGGTGGTTCAAGGTGTCCACGACGAGGAGCCCTCGAACCCGCTGGTCAACGTCACTCTGTTCGCGGCGACTCTTCTCACGGTCCTATTCATCGGAGCGGCGAATGCGCTCCAGTATGCTGAGCAGTTCCACGGGATGGAGGTCTCATACGACATCCTGACCATCCTCTCGAATCTGCACCGCGGGATTCCGTTCGCGGCGACCCTCATGGGCATTTTGTTGGCTCACGAGCTCAGCCACTACTTGGTGGCACGGCGATACGGCTCTCCCGTCAGCCTGCCGTACTTCATTCCCATGCCAAACCTCCTCGGGACAATGGGGGCAGTGATCACGCAAAAGGCACCCATGCGAGATCGGAAGGCTCTTTTCGACATCGGGATTGCAGGCCCCCTTGGCGGCTTGGCTGTAGCCATACCCCTGCTCATTCTGGGGCTATCCACGTCGACAGTGCAGGCGCCGCCCGTGGGACTGGACCAAGCTCTCCAGGAGGGGAACTCGCTGCTCTACATCGCTGCGAAATACCTCATCTTTGGCCGGTTTCTCCCAAGCAACGGACAGGACGTCTGGATCAATGGCGTGGCCTTCGCCGCATGGGCCGGGTTGCTGGTCACCATGATCAACTTGATCCCCGTTGGACAGTTGGACGGGGGACACGTCAGCTACGCTGTGCTGGGACATAGGGCGTGGGCGCTGGGCTACGTGCTCATCGCCGCGATGTTTGGCTGGGGGGGCTTCCTCCTCTTCCTGGGAAACCAGGCCGGTGGGTTTTGGCTGTTGTGGGGTTTCATAAACCTGTTGCTCAACCGCAAGCATCCCCCTCCTTTGAATGACGTGACCCCGATCAGCCGAGGACGAGTCGTGGTCGGCATCCTCATGCTCGTGATATTCATTCTCACGTTCATGCCGTCACCGCTGCAAACCGTCACCTTCTAGGGAGGAAGGTTCCATGATTCACGGCGTCGAGACAAAGGAGCTAACGACCCACACCGATGAGCGTGGGTTCTTCCGGGAGCTGATTCGCGATAGTGATCCAATCTTCCAGGAGGGGTTCGGCCAGTGGAGCCACACCATGTCCTATCAGGGTGTGGTCAAGGCATGGCACGTTCACCAGAAGCAAACCGACTGGTGGTACGTGGCCGTAGGCACCGTCAAGGCCGCCCTCTACGACACACGATCCGACTCACCCACGCATGGGGAGCTGCAAGAGCTGCTGCTGGGGGAGGGGCAGACTCTGAAGGTCGTGAAGATCCCGCCTGGGGTGGCTCACGGGTATCGAGTGCTGCAAGGGCCGGCTCACGTGTTCTACCTTACGTCCCACGAGTACGACGGAACCGATGAAGGTCGCATTCCTCACGACGATCCTGAGATCGGGTACGACTGGACGACCGGGCCGGATATCACGTAGCCGGCGCAGCCAGTCTGACAGGTGGGCGCACAGGCTGGCTGGTAGTACTATGACGTGGCACCCGAGCCCGAGGCCGCATCTGACCGTCGCGGGCTATCGAGCGGCTGAGCCGGAGAGCTGGTTTTCGCCGAGGAGAGAGCCGGTCGGCTGACCGTGATCTCCTGAAGGATAGACGGATTGTTCCTATCTGGATCCTTGGATGGCCAGGGCTCCCGAAAAACGAGGAGCGACGAGCCAGGCCTGAACCGTCCGGTCTCACCCAGAATAGCGAGAAGCCGGCTCCTTGTGAGCCGGCTTCTTACTACTCGCATTCCGGAGGCTGTTCGATCACAGACCCTCAGTCATCCAACTCGGCGTCCGCAGCTGTCTCTCCCTTGACCTGGAAATCGCTGATGTCTTTGTGGAACGATGGAGCGTCGATGTGTCTCTTGACCAGTTCTTCGGTGTCGACGGCATTCAGTTGTTCGAAGAGGAAGGCGAACTTGTCCCGAAGGGCGTCTCGAATATCCTCGCGCGTCTCCGAGGGGATGTCCCAGACCTCCTGCTTGAAGGTTCCGAAGGCTCGCTTGCGGTTATCGTAAATGAACTGTTCTTCGGTCTGGTCCTTCTTCCAGCGGTGAGAGTGTTCTTCCTTGAGATAGTCGTAGATTTGGTCGCGCAGCTCGTCGGGGAACGCTGGGTGCTCGTATATGATGTTCTGGAAGCCAGTTGCCAAATGGATCTCGAGGCAACCCTCTTCTGGGAACTTGTGAAAGGCTTCCTCGGGCAGCGTGCTGGCCCCGTGCTGCACGGCCCCGCCCATGCCGTACTCGTCACGAGCGATGTTTGACAGCCGGCGCATGACGTTGAAGTCGATCTTCACCTGGGCGAGCGAACCGTCAGGCAAGACCACGCCTCCATGCGAGGTGCCCGTCTGGATGCTGATCTTGCTCAGCCCCGCCATGTCCTCGGGCAGTTCGTCGCTGTACCCATCCATGTAACCGCGCAGTTCCTCGGGTGTGCTGTTCTTCCCGCCAACCTCGCCGATCTCCCCCCCTACGGAGATAGTCACGCCCTGCGGCTCCAGTTCGCGGATCACCTTGGTAAACCGGGCGGCTAGCTCGAAGTTGTCTTTCTGCTGTTCCTTGATTGTCGGCTGGCTTAGATCGACCAGGGTCGACGTGTCGATGTCGATGTTGTAGAAGCCGGCCTGAATGCTGTCCTCAATCAAGTTCTCGAGCGACTCCAGTTCGGTGTCGATGCTCTCGGTGTACTTCCCCGGGTTGACCTGGAAGTGATCGCCCTGGATAAAAAGCGGCCCACGGTAGCCCTCACGGATCGCCGCGGCAAGTACAACCGCGGCGTACTCGGCCGGAGGCTGGCCCGTATACCCCATCTCAGACCGGGCGATCTCGAAGATCATGGCTCCGACGCGGCGGGGCAGCGCGGCCTGGAAGACGGCGCGTGCCATGTCGTACGCGATGCCGCGCAAGTTCATTGCTGGGACCGTCCACTTCCCCTTGGTCTCGCCGCGACCGCGCGCCCGATAGACATCATTGATGCTTGCCGGTTGTATTCCCACCTCCTGCCCTATCTCCCAGAGCAGCCATCGGGCAGTGGCCCTCACCTCGTCGTCGGCAAAGACGGCGTTGTAGGCCAGGTCGTCCAGCGCCTCCCCTTGAAGGCTGGTCTCGTCCACACTGACGACCGCGCCATCTTCAACGCGGACAATCTCCGCAATACTGCTGAGCAGTTCCTGTTTGTCTTGGTGAATTGTCACTACGCCCTCCCTAAGCTGATTTCGCGAGCGAACCATACTGTGACATCAGGAAACGTGAGAGCTGCTGCTCTCAGTCCTGTCTCATCAATTGACTTGCCCGCCCGAGACCACGCACTAGGCAGTGGTTCGGAGGCGGCGGATTAGAACGAGAAGGAAAGCCAATCCTCCTGCCAGCGTGGCTCCGCCCAGGACGCCGATGCCCGTGTCGGGCACTGTGCTTGCCGAATTCTCCGCAACCGTCGTCGTAGGCGTCTGGAGGCTAGACGTAGCCGTGGCCTCCGGGGTGTCTGACTCTGACGTGGCGGTCGGCCGCGGAGTGGAAGTGTCGGTCGGCGGAGGCGTATTGGTCGGCACAGGCGTATCCGTGGATGTCGGCGTTACGGCCGCCGTCTCCGTCGCCGCTGCCGCCATGGCAACCGCGGTATTCGTGGCGAAGACGGCTTCATTCTGCGACTCGACGTCAGCTCTCATTCCTGGTGCAACGAGGAGCGCCCAGGCTACGAAGGCCCCGATTCCGAGGACCAGCAGTCCTCCGAGCGCCGCGACGAGGATGATGAAACTCCGGTTGGTTCCCTCTTCCTGGGTGATCTGCTCTGCGTTCTCCATCTCTCTCCTCCTGTGATAGCTTTCCTCCGACTGTGTCGCGGCTTGCCCACATGCTAACTTAGGATCGCCAAATTGACCAGCGGAACTAAGACGGGTTCGTCCTGACCGATGTTCACCTCAGCACACCTGGCTCGGGCTCCCGTGGTTGTGCGCCGCGCGTGACTTGGGATATCGAGAACTGTTCCCACCAAGCCCCAATGGGGAGGCCTGACGATACGCACTCTTGCTCCGGGTGTGATTTCTCCCAGATGCCGTGCGTCGTCTGCCGGAGGCTCAGCGTTTGGCACGGGTACGAT
>JASFVD010000237.1:0-4682 GCA_050050015.1 Anaerolineae bacterium
TGGTGCAGAAGGTGATGCTCCTGGCTGACCGCAGGCAGGAACAGACCGTTCGAGAGAGTAAGGCGCTGCACTAGGGGGACCATGGTGGACACGGTGGACAAGGCGATTCAGGAAGCGTCGCGACTGTTGGGCAAGGCGGTGGCGTCGGGAGAGCTGCCTGCATCGGCCCTCAATCCGTTCCAGCGCACCCAGGGTCAGCGCAGCACGGTATCGCGGCTGCTGGCCCGGTGGGTGCGGACCGGGAAGCTGGGTGGCAGGGTCACCGAGGGGGATCTCCCCGATCTGGTGTCGAGGCTCATCGGGCTGGGGCCCTTGGACGGCCTGGTGCTGGACGGCTCCGTGATCTCCATCCAGGTTGTCGCCCACGACCGGGTGCTGGCACAGCGGAGCGGCGTGTGGCGGGAGGAGCCGGGCGTTGCCTGGGACTCGCCACGCGACCTGCGTGCCTTCGGCGAGGCGCTGGCGGCCCGGGCGGGCCAGCAGCTGTCGCCAGAGCGCCTGGTCTGCCAGGCGTCGTTCGAGAACCCCCCTGGCAGGATCCAGATTGACGGCACAGCGCGGAACGAGTCGCGTCTGACCATTCACATACGCCTCGGACGCCGGAGGGAGATCACGCTTCGGGACATGGAGGCGTCGGGCACTATGTCTGCCTCGATGCGTCGCTTCCTGGTCAGGGTTGCCCAGCGCACGCTGGGCGCTCTTATCGTCGGCCTCCCGGGCACGGGGAAGACGACGTTGCTGGAGGCTTGGCTTGAGCACTGGCCACGTCAGCCCGCCATCGCGCTCGATGACCGTTCCGAGTTCCACCCAAGGCATCCTCTCATCGTGACCTACGATGTCCCGGCCGAGCGCCTGTCGGAGGCTTGCTCGTACGCGCTGCGGAAGAACGTCGAGCGCATGACGATCGCCGAGCTTCGGGGCGACGAGGCAGCGGAGATGCTCCGCTACTCAGGTGCCCTGACGTGCTGGACGACGCTCCACGGGACCACGCGCAACGCCGTGAGCCGCATGATGGCCCTGGTGCAGGGGGCGGAGGGATCGCCGTACGTGAACATCCCGACGCAGCTCTTGAGGCGGATCATCGCTCAGGCCTTCCCGCTGCTGGTGGAGACCGACAAGCTCGTGATCGGCGGGCGAGCCGTCTTCTTCGTCTCGCGCATCGTCCACCTCGACGAGAACGCGATCCCGCGGCCGCTGTTCCAGGCCGACGTGCAACGCGGCGAGATCGCCTTTGTCAGCACCGGGGATGCCGAAGCCTTTCTCGCTCGGTACCGGCGCCGTCAGTTTGGCGGCGCGAGCCTTCCCAGCCCAGGGATGCTGGCGGGCCTGGTGGACCGGGATCCGTCGCTGGCCCTCGTGGCGCTTGGGCAGATGCTCCAGGTGCGGCCAAACGACCGACGGGTGATAGCGCTCACTCGGAGGCTGGTCCGGGAGAACGAGGATATCCGGGCCGTGCTGCGGAGGCGCTATCTGGAGCTCAGGACGTGCATCGATACAGCCGTGGACGAGGAGGACTGGGCCCGGGCGCAGAGGCTCGTCCACCGAGCCCTCTCCAACCCCCTCTTCGCCGTGAGCGGTGACGATCTGGGAAGGCTCGAGCTGGCTGACGTCGCCGCCGGCCAGCTGGCTCAGCGGGCGCGGGCCGCCGCCGAGGCCGAGGAGGTGCTCCGCCTGGCCAGGCGCCCACAGCACCTCCTATCACTTCTCGGACAGTTGGAGCGGGCCGAGAGCCATCCTGGGCTGGGCCGCATGGCTGACGCGCTCAGGGAGCGCGTGGCAGAACTGCGGCCGAGGGCGATTGCCGAGGTTCAGGTGCAGAGGTCGGGAGAGGAGTAGGATGTGACGATCCAGCGTTGGGCACCGTACGTGATGGCGTCGGCGTCGGCCGGGCTGCTGCTCCTGGCGGCGCTGCCGATCGCACTCTCCGACAGGCTGGCCTTTCGCCGCTGGTACCGATGGGCGCTTGCGGCGGCCGCTGGCATGCTGGTCGGCAGCGCGCTCGTGGGGCTCAGACCGGATGGTGCGTGGGCGGTGGGTGCCATAGCCGTGGTCCTGGCCGCGGCCCTGGCCTGGCAGGTGGGGACGGCAAGGACACGGCGACACATCGAGGACGAGGCTCTCGATTTCTTGCACAGCTTTGTGGCTGTCATGGGGGTCGACAAGGGTCTGCAGGAGGCGCTCCGGCACGCGGCTCGGGACCCTGCCTTCAGCGCGGCCCACCCGCGAATGACCGAGACGGTTCGCCGGGTCGTGGCCGAGATGCGCGGCGGGAAGCGTCTGAAGAGGGCTCTTGCCGCTCCACGAGGAGGGGTCGACGCGAGCAGTCCGGTGTGGCGCCAGATGGCCACCTTGGCCGGGGTTCTTGAGGACGGCGGAGGCCGAATCGCCGTGGAGGAGCAGAGGGATGCCTTGGAGGTCGCCTGGCGCGTGCTGTTCAGGGTCAGGACGATCAATCGCAGCCTGCGCCAGGACATGGCCAGCATGGAGATGGCGAAGTGGGTCTTCACCATCATCCTTCCCGGACTGAACGTCTTCATGGCGCGCATGATCCACAACTACGAGGTCATCTTTCTTGAGTCGCTGGTGGGGAAGGTCGTCCTTGGGTTCGAGGCTGCCGCCCTGGCCGCCATCTTTCTCGTCTTCTCCCGTCTCCAGAATCTGCCGGAGGTCAAGCTATGACAGGTTCACACCTTCCAGTCCCGCTGTCCGTGCCCAATCTGGCGGTTCCAATCCTGCTCGTGACCAGCCTAATGGCCATGGTTGTCGTGGCTGCGGCCAGACCATCGCTGCTGGCCGGCCGCTTGCTCCAGCTGGACGATGCCTTTCGAGCGGCCTCCCGGGTCGCGCGCCGCAGGCGCATCAAGCCCAGGACGGTGATCATGCTTTCGGCAATGGGGGCGCTTCTGGGCCTGAGCGTCGGAGCCGCCGCGAGCCTGTGGTTCGGGCTGTCGGGTTGGCTGGTGGGCGTCGGCGTGGCGGCAGTCGGGGTGCTGCTTCCCCTGCAGCTCTTTCAGGATGGATGGCGGCGATCGCTCGTTGGGGAGGTGAACGAGGACTGCCTGGCCCTGCTGCAGATGGTCTACGTCCTGGCTGGGGTCGGCAGCCGTCCCGTCGATCAGGCCGTGCGCGGGTTTGCTCAGTCGTGGCGGGACCGGTCGCCGCTGGCCCAGCTGCTGGTCGAGTGCGCTCCGGCTGAGAGTCCGGTTGAGTTTCTGGCTGCTCTCGACATACCGGGGCAGCAGATGGCCACCATGATTCTCACGCTGCGCCAGGCGCAGAGGCTGGAGCGAAAGCAGCGCCGCTGGCTCCTGGAGCAGCGGTTGGAGTCGAGCATCACGGATATGCAGCACCGCCTGGAGCGGGTGGCGAGGCGGCGCGCGAGCACGGCCATCGTGGTGGGAGTGTTGATCCTCTTGCCCACGCTGATGATCGCGATCTTGACCCCCCCGATTCTGCAGGCGGTCCAGCAGATTGGCGGGAGCGGCGTGCCGCTTCCCTGAGTGTAAGGAGAGGAACGTGACAACGTACGGCCCTGTGCGGCTGAGAACATTGAAGCGATTCGCTGCTGCGGCGATGGTCATCTGCTCGATCGGCGCCGCGCGTGGCGTCCTCGCTCAGACGAGCGAGGTGGAGCCGGGCGACGTCGTCTTCCGGGACGGTTTTGAGCAGTGGCGGGATGCCAACCAGCGCCTCGAGTCGAGCTGGCGGCCGTGGAGCCGCTCGGCCTGTGACGTGGTCTGGGAGGGGGACCCGCGCGACGTGTGCCTCTCGCCCGAGTACAAGCAGGCCAATCCTATGGGCCTCTACCCCTACCGCGTGCACAGTGGCTCCAACGCGCAGCAGTATTTCACGCTCTATGCCAGCCACCACGCGGGTGTGCTCAAGGGGTTTGACGCGGATCCTGGCGCTGTGGTGGAGGTGCATGCCTGGGGGCAGGCGTGGTCATCACAGCAGGACGACCCTCGCGAGAGCGACCCGGCCGCCGACGTGCGGATGCGCATTGGCGTCGATCCCGAGGGAGGCAGCGACCCGATGGCGCCCTCCGTGGTGTGGGGCGCTTCCGCAAACCCCCTCGATGCTTGGGGCGAGGTGCCGCCAGTCGAGGTGACCGTGGGGAAGGGCGGCCGGGTCACGGTGTTTCTATCGTCGAGCCCCAAGTACGCCCTGAAACACAACGACATGTACTGGGATGACGTCTACGGCGTCTTGGTGGCGGAGCCAGGCCCCGATCTTCCCGCCGCCGGTGCGGGGAACACGGACGACGAGGTGGCCGGGAATCCGGCGCCTGCGGCAACCCCGGTGGATCCGATTCTTGCAGGGATGGTTGAGAGTGGGGCGCGACCGGGGAACGGAGGCGGTGCCGGGTGGCAGTGGCTTGCCGGGGTGCTGGGGGCCGGAATCGCCGTAATGGCACTTGACCGAAAGGAGTGAGAGATGGAGTCACGTGGCGCCTTTGGATCGGTGGAGCGAATTCGCGACCTCCGCGATGCCCTGGATGACGTCATCGAGACGCACCAGCGCTTTGAAGGTGCGTTAAGGCGCGTCGGCGGTGCCCGGCGAGCCGTGGAAGCGTACCGAGAGGCCGTCGGGCCCGACGGGCGCGGCGATGACCTCGTGGTCACCCTGCAGCGCGAGGTAGAGCGGGTGGAGCAGCAGCTGGGGGATCTGGAGAGTCAGCATCG
>JASFVD010000238.1:0-4670 GCA_050050015.1 Anaerolineae bacterium
CCGGATAGGAGCCCCCGATGAGCATCATCTGGCGAAAGATCCGGCGCGATCTATGGCATAACAAGTTCCGCACATTCCTGATCGTGCTTTCCACAGCTGTCGGCGTGTTTTCGCTGGGGTTCGTTTACGGCACGGCTGGCGTGATGCAATCGAAGATGACAGAGAGCCACGAGGCCAGCGTGTTCCCGCACATCAGATTCTACACGGGACTCTTTGACCGTGAGGCCGCCGACCTCATCGGGCGTGAGGAGAACGTGGTCGAGGTTGAGGGCCTGCGAGCGACCACCTTCCGCTGGAAGCTGGACGGTGAGACAGACTGGCGCGACGGCACTCTGTACGCCCGCGATGACTACGAAGCCCAGCGCATGGATCTGTTTGAGCTGGTGGATGGTCACTGGCCAGATGGGCGCGAACTCGCGGTTGAACGGCTGGCCTCGCGGCACTTCGGAGTCCCGATGGGCACGACGATCGTGGTCGAGTTCGGACGAACAGAGAGGCGCCTACCCGTCACAGGTGTCGCGCGTCAGAGCCAAGTGGAGCCCCCGCAGTGGGGTGGCGACGCGGTATTCTACGCGACAATGGAAACCGTCGCCTGGCTGACGAACCAAGATCAGGGTTTCTCACAACTCAACGTTCGCCTGGCATCATTCAGCGAGGACGTTGCTGAACAGACAGCCGAGCGGATCGAGGATCGGCTGGAGCGCATGGACATAGGGGTGGGCCTGTATCAAGTCTACGACCCTGATGTACACTGGCTCCAGGAAACCATTGACTCCATCCTGCTCATCCTGAAGGTGCTCGGGGCTCTCTCGCTGGGGTTGAGTGGGTTCTTGATCATCAACATGATGAACGCCACCGTGGCCCAGCAAGTATGGCAGATCGGCGTGATGAAGGTGGTCGGCGCAACGCGAGGCCAGGTGATGACGGTCTACCTGGCGATGGCATCCTTCTACGGCATGCTATCCCTCGTGCTGGCAGTCCTCCCCGGGGCAGCGGCCTCACACTTGCTGGCAGGCTGGCTGCTCGGCTTGATGAACATCACGGACGGCACCTTCCGCGTCATGCCCACGGCCATCGCGATCCAGGTGACTGTGGGCTTGGTCGTACCACTTCTGGCCGCGCTGATCCCCGTGATCGGGGGCGCTCGCATCACGCCACACCAAGCGATCAGCAACTACGGTCTGGGATCAGCCTTCGGTCGAGGTTCGCTCGATCGCCTGATCACCCGGGTGCGTCGCCTTCCGCGACCGCTGGCCCTGAGCTTGCGAAACACATTCCGGCGCAAAGCCCGGATCACCCTGACGCTGATCACACTGGTTCTCGGCGGTGTCATGTTCATGGTTGTCATGAGTGTGGGAACATCGATGAGCAACACGATCGAGGTGCTAATCGGTGACTTCGGATTTGACGTGTTGGTCGTCTTCGATCGACCCCATCGCGCTGCCCGCCTGATGGAGGCGACGCATAGCGTGGACGGTGTAGCCCGAGCCGAGGTATGGGACGTTCGGCTCGGAAGCGTCGAGTTGAAGAACGGCGAGGAGATTCAGGGCCAGCTCTGGGGAGTGCCCGACAACTCCCAGATGTTCAACCCGCGAATCGTCAGTGGCCGAGCCCTGCTACCCGACGACGGCCGCGCGATCCTCCTCAACAGCAAGATCGCCAACGACCACGACATCACGGTCGGAGACACGGTGACTCTGACCGTGTCGGAGGAGGAGTTGACGTGGACGGTCGTGGGCCTTGTCCTCAACGTCAACAACCTTCAGCGAGACAACTTCGTCCCGTTCGACTCATTGGCAAGGGAGATCGGCAACGCCAATCGGGGCGCTTTCGTGATGATGGCCACGCAGGAGCACGACTTCGACACACACGAGCGGATCATTCGAGACCTTCGCGCTGTCTACGAGGCGGAGCGGCTCAAACCAGTGTTCTTCCAGAGCGGGGGTGAGCTGCGACAGCAAACGAAGGCTCAGTTCGACACGATCACCTACCTCATGCTGGCAATGGCAGTCCTGGCGGCTATCGTGGGAGGTGTAGGGCTGATGACGACGATGTCGATCAACGTCGTTGAACGCAGCCGGGAGATAGGCGTGATGCGGGCCATCGGTGCGACGTCAGCCGCCATACTGGGCGTCTTCATCGCCGAAGGCGTGCTGGTAGGGGTGCTCAGCTGGCTGCTTGCGGCGCCCCTCAGCTACCCGGGAGCCCGCGTCTTCAGCGGCATCATTGGCAGCACGTTGTTTGAACTACCGCTAGACTTTCAGTACTCGATAGCTGGCGGCGTGCTCTGGCTCGTCGTCGTCGCAGTGCTCTCGGCACTCGCAAGCCTGTGGCCGGCACTGCGCGCCACACAGGTCAGCGTGCGTGAATCACTGGCGTACGAGTGATTCTGGATCGGTGATGGCTGACGTGGAGACTCAAGGTCAGACAGGCGAGCGACGGGAGACATCACTGACCGCGACTGGAAAAAGCCGAGTACGGTTTAGGATGCAGGCAGAAGGAGCTGGGACATGAAAAGAGGGATAGTATGGACGCTGGCTTGGCTGCTGTTGGCCGCAGTGCTGTCGTCGGGCTGCAACGGAGAGGCGACGGCGACTGCGCCGTCCGAATCAGTGCCACTGGTGGCTGTCGGCGAGGGAATCGTAGTGGCCGAAGGCCGCGTTGAGCCGGCCCGATGGATGGAAGTGCGCGCGCCGACCCAAGGGGGTGCAATCGTTGACGTCACGGTGACCGAGGGAGCCGTTGTCCAGGAAGGCGATCTCCTGGTGGCATTCGATCCCCGCGATGCGGAGCTCGCCGTGGAAGAGGCTGAAGCTTCTGTCGCTGAGGCAGTGGCACAGCTGGAGCGTCTCAGGGCCGGTACCCGGCCAGAGGAGCTCGCTGTAGGCGAGGCCCAGTTGGTTGCAGCGCGTTCATCTATAGCGGAAGCCGAAGCTCGGCGTGACAGGCTATACGACGGGGAGGCCAGGGCCGACATCGCCGCGGCGCAGGCCTCGGTCGCGGCCGCCGCGGCAAAGGAAAAGCAGGCCTTCTACCTTCACGAACGTACGATGGAGTGCTTCGAGTTCGAGTGGGGTGGCGAGGAGTACAAGATCTGTCCGGCCCTAGGAAGACCAGAGGAAGGCGCTCGCTACGCCTGGCACGCCTCTCAGGACAGCTTGGACGCTGCCGAGATGCAGCTGAAGTCCGCACAGAACCAGGCGAGGACTCGGATGCGGGATGCCAGCGCGGAGGTATCGGAGGCGATGGCCCGAGAGCAGGCTCAACAAGCCAAGCTCGACCTGCAGAGGGCGGCGACCCTACCCGATGAGATCTCAAGCGCCGAGGCGGTCGTGGAGAAGGCCGAGGTCTCCCTTCGAGCGGCACGTGAGGCACTGGAGGACACCACCCTCCGTGCTCCCTTTGACGCGACTGTGGTGGAGGTCACTGTTGACGTGGGAGATACGGCCGCGCCAGGGCAGATCCTCGTCGTGCTCGCCACGCTGGACCAGCTGACGGTGCGAACCAAGGATCTAATCGAGCTGGACGTAGTGAACGTGGCTGTTGCTCAGCCGGTAACCATCACGCTTGATGCGCTGCCCGACAATCCGCTCGAAGGACAAGTCGCGCGCATCTTCGACCAACCGGAAGATTACCGGGGTGACGTCACCTATCCTGTCATCATCAAGCCGCTGAAGGAAACGTCAGAGCTGCGATGGGGCATGACGGCATCCGTCGAGATCGACGTGGACTAGTGCGTTGCAGAGAGGAGATGGGGCTATGAGAAAGATGATCCTAGTGTCGCTCGCGGCAGCGCTGTTGCTCGGCGGGTGCAGCGGCGCAGCCAGCACCATGGCTGATGCCGACGAGACAGCCACCCCAGTGGAGACAACGGGAGCGGGCAAGGTGGTCGCAGAGGCTACAATCGAGCCGACTCGTTGGAGCGAGCTGCGCTTTCAGGGTGGAGGCAGGGTGGCGGACATCCTGGTGAAGGAAGGCGACACCATCGAGGAGGGCGACACCCTGGCACGGCTGGAGCAAACGGAGGCGCAGCTGGCGGTGCAAGAGGCGGAGTTTGCGCTCAAGACAGCAGAGGCGGAGCTGGCAGTGCTCCAGTCCGGACCCCGCGTAGAGGAGGTCGTGGCAGCCGAAGCTCGTCTTGCGGAGGCAGAGGCCGGGCTTGAGAGAGCGGCGGCTCAGAGAGACGAAGTGACTGGTGGTGGAACTCTCGCTGGTATTGCTGCAGCGCAGGCCGGGGTGACCGCGGCAGAGGCGGAGTGGCTGAGAAGCAGGGAAGAACGGGATGAACTCTATCGGCGGACTGATGAAGGCAACAAGGATGACAGGGAAGAGCGGGAACAAGCTGACTACCGGTTCCATGCCGCCAGAGAGGCCCTTGCCGCAGCCCAAGAGGCGTTGGACGCACGGCGAAGCACCGCTGATGAGAGAGTACGCGAGGCAGAGGCCAGAATGGCGTCGGCGTCTGCTCAGCGAGACATCGCCTTGGCAGAATTAGCCCTGCTGAAAGCCGGAACCGCGCCTTGGGAGATTGCATCGGCAGAGGCAAGGGTGGCACAGGCTCGCGCGGCGCACAAGCGCGCGCAGGCTGCCCTGGAGCGTGGGATCCTCTATGCTCCCTTTGCCGGGACGGTGACGAAGGTCGACATCGAGGTTGGTGAGCTCGTCGAACC